>NZ_JBFTJR010000004.1:0-136055 GCF_056395525.1 Caulobacter sp. 10L414 | reverse complement strand
CAAGCTGCCCGAGTACCTGGCCTTCTTCAGCGGCCGCCGCTTCGTGCCGATCATCTCGGGCGTGGCGGGCCTGGTTCTGGCCCTGCTGGTGGGYTTCGGCTACGACGGCATYAACGGMACGGTGGACGCGGCCAGCCGCGGCGTCGTCGGCTCGGGCGAGCTTGGCCTCTTYGTCTACGGCCTGCTCAACCGCCTGCTGATCGTCACCGGCCTGCACCACATCCTCAACAACATCGCCTGGTTCGTGATCGGCGACTTCCACGGCTCGACCGGCGACCTGCGGCGCTTCTTCGCCGACGACCCCAGCGCCGGGGCGTTCATGAGCGGCTTCTTCCCGGTGATGRTGTTCGGCCTGCCGGCCGCGTGCCTKGCGATGTTCCACACCGCCCGTCCCGAGCGCCGCAAGGCCGTCGGCGGCATGCTGGCCTCGCTGGCCCTGACCTCGTTCCTGACCGGGGTGACCGAGCCGATCGAGTTCTCGTTCATGTTCCTGGCCCCGCTGCTCTACGGCGTGCACGCGGTGCTGACGGGCCTGTCCATGGCGGTGATGAACGCSCTCGACATCAAGCTGGGCTTCACCTTCTCGGCGGGGCTGTTCGACTAYGTGCTGAACTTCGGCAAGGCCACYCGGCCGCTGTGGCTGCTGCCGATCGGGGCGGTCTATTTCGGGCTCTATTACGGCCTGTTCCGCTTCTTCATCCTGAAGTTCGACCTCAAGACCCCCGGCCGCGAGCCGGCCGAGGARGCCGCCGCCCTGGCCGCGGCCCCGGCCCCCAGCGCCGGCGGRCGCGGGGCCGACTTCGTGCTGGCCCTGGGCGGAGCGGCCAACCTGGTCAGCGTCGACGCCTGCACCACGCGCCTGCGCCTGATCGTCGCCGACCAGAAGGCGGTCGACGAGCCGCGTCTCAAGGCCCTGGGCGCGCGCGGGATCGTGCGGCCTTCCGACAAGGCCCTGCAGGTGGTGCTGGGTCCCATCGCCGACACCGTCGCCGGCGAGATCCGCCAGGCCGCCGGGGCAGGGGGGCAGGCCGTATCGTCCGCGCCCGCCGCCGCCGCTGCGCCGACCCAGGCCGTCGACGCCAAGACCGCCAAGGCCCTGCTGCCCGGCCTGGGCGGCGGCGCCAACATCCTCGCCGTCAGCGCCTGCTCCAGCCGCCTGCGTCTGGAACTGGCCGATCCTGCCAAGCTCGACGAGCCCGCCCTCAAGGCCGCCGGCGTGCGGGCGCTCGTCCGCCTCGACGGACCCGTCGTCCACTTGGTGATCGGGCCAAAGGCCGAGGCTGTGGCGCTGGGACTGGCGGCGGAGCAGCCCGTCGCCTGAACCGGCTTGGCCGCCTCCTGGCGTCGTGCAAGATGCGCGGCGTCTAGAGGGGGCGGACATGCGTGGATGGATGATGGCGGCCATGGCGACGATCGCCGGTGCGGCGATCGTCGGGCAGGCGCAGGCCTGCGCCGTGGTCATGCCGGCCGATCGTTCCTACGCCACGAAGATGCGCGAAGCGCGCCAGCGGGTGGAGGCGGCCGTCGCCATCGTCGACGGCGAGGTGGTGGTTCCTTACGGCGGTGAGGGGCGGCCGGCGGTGATCCGCGCCGAACGCGTCCTGCGTGGAACCGCTCTTGCCGAATACAAGGTCGGGGCCGAGACCTCGTGCGATATCGAGTTCCTCGACGTCGGCGAACGCTTTCGGGTGCTGCTGTACGGCGGTCCCGAGGTCTTCATCACCGGTGTCGACCAGTCCGAGGCCCTGTACGAGGACCGGGTCCTGAAGTCGGACCGCCGCAAGGTCTGGCCCTATCGCCCCGGGACCCCGGCGCCGAAGCCGGCCGGCCGTTAGGCCGCCGCCAGCTCCCGCTCGCGACGGTCGTCCCAGACGGCGATCGCCCAGATCACGAAGCCGCCGAACGCCAGGGCGCAGCCGACCCAGCCGGTCGAGCGCCAGCCCATGCCGGCGGCCACCGCCATGCCGGCCAGCCACGGGCCAAGCGCGTTGGCGGTGTTGAAGGCCGAGTGGTTCAGCGCCGCCGCCAGGGTCTGGGCCTCGCCGGCCACGTCCATCAGGCGGGTCTGCAGGGCCGCGCCCAGGCCGCCGCCGCAGCCGATCAGGAACACCACCGGGACCAGGGTCCACAGGCTGCCGACGGCCAGCGGATAGAGCGCCAGCGAGGCGGCGCTCCACAAGAGGATGGCGCCGACGGCCGGCATCAGGGCGCGGTCGGCGGCCCAGGCGCAGACCAGGGTGCCGGCGGTCATGCCCAGGCCGAACACCATCAGCACGCCGGGCAGGGCGGCGGGCGAGGCGTGGGTGACCTCGACCAGGGTCGAGGCCAGATAGGTGTAGACCGCGAACATGCCGCCAAAGCCGATGGCGCCGATGCCGAGCGTCAGCCACACGCGGCGGCTGGCCAGGGCCGACAGCTCGCGCAGGGGGCTGGCGTCCTTGGGCGCGGGCTCGCGCGGGGCCAGCAGGAACACCGAGACGGCCGTCAGGGTCGCCAGGATGGAGACGATGACGAAGCCCCAGCGCCAGCCGATCCACTGGCCCACCGCGTTGGCCAGCGGCACGCCGACGATGGTGGCCACCGTCAGGCCGATCATCACCCGCGCCACCGCCGAGGCCCGCTTGTCGGGCGGCGCCAGCGAGGCGGCGACCAGGGCCGCGACGCCGAAATAGGCCCCGTGCGGCAGGCCGCTGAGGAAGCGGAAGACGACCATGGTCTCGAAGGTGGGCGACAGCGCCGACAGGCCGTTGCCGATGGCGAACAGCACCATCAGGCCGACCAGCAGGGTGCGGCGGGCGATCCTGGCCGCCAGCACCGCGATCACCGGCGCGCCGACGACGACGCCCAGCGCATAGGCGCTGATGGCGTGGCCGGCCGTCGGCTCGTCGACGCCCAGGGTGCGGGCGAAGTCGGGCAGCAGGCTCATCGAGGCGAACTCGGTGGTGCCGATGGCGAAGCCGCCCAGCGCCAGGGCCAGTTGGACGAGCGCGGCGGAGGGGGCGCTGCGGGCGGGGACGCTCATGGCGGACCTTGCTTGAACGAGAAGCGGCGAGGCCGGTCGCGCACGCGCCTGCGCCCGCCCGGGCGTGAGGCCCGGCGGGACGGCGCGCGGTTAGGAGCCGCGCTGCGGTTGGTCGAATGTGTGCATAGCTATTCACTCGCCAGCCGGCGCGCAACCCTTTAAAGAGCGACCGAAGGGGAAAAGGGTGCGAGGGATCGCCGCATGAGCGGAAACTGGCGACCGCCGTCGTCGACCGACGTGGCCAGGGCGGCGGGAGTGTCGCAGTCGGCGGTGTCGCGCGCCTTCACGCCGGGCGCCCGGATCGCGCAGGCGACGCGCGCCAAAATCCTGGAGGCGGCCGAGGCCCTGGGCTATCGGCCCAACCTGTTGCCCAAGATTCTGCAGACCAACCGCTCGGGCATCGTCGCCGTCGTGGTCGGCGGCTTCTACAACCCCTACTTCGCCATGACGCTGGAGGCCTTCTCCAAGGCGCTGACTGCGCGCGGCCTGCAGATGATGCTGGTGCGGGTGGAAAGCGACCGCATCCTCGACGGCGTGGTCGACCAACTGGCGGGATATCGCGTCGACGCCGTGGTCTCGGCCCTGGCGCTCACCTCGCAGGACGCCGCCGACCAGCTGTCGAAACTGCGCATTCCGATCGTCACCCTGAATTCCGACCTGGCGGGCGACTGGATCCGTTCGGTGTCGTCCGACAACTTCGCCGCCGGTGCGGCGGCCGCGCGGCTGCTGTACGAGCGGGGCGGGACGCGCTTCGGCTTCGTGGCGGGGCCCGCCGACAGCCCGGCCCAGGTCGCCCGCGAGGCCGGCTTCGCCCATGGCCTGGAAGCGCTGGGACTGCCGCCGGCGATGCGGGCGGGCGGCGGCTACGACCACGCCAGCGGCGCCCGGGCAGCGCGCGACCTGTTCGCCGGCGCCGACCGGCCCGACGCCCTGTTCTGCGCCAACGACCTGGCGGCCTTCGGCGTCATCGACGTGCTGCGCGAGGACTTTTGCCTGTCCGCGCCGGGCGACGTGCTGGTGATCGGCTACGACAATCTMGACATGGCCCAATGGGGGCCCTACCGCCTGACGTCCTTCGACCAGGACATCAAGGCCCACGTGGCCGCGGCGATGGAACTGCTCGACCTCGAAGCCGGCGCGACCTGCGTGGCGCGCGTCGTGCCCTCCCGGCTGGTCGAGCGCGAGAGCACGCGGCGGGGCTAAGCGCTCAAGGCGCTTTGGTCGATCTAGTTTTTCAGGGGGTAGTGGCGGAGAGGGTGGGATTCGAACCCACGGTGCCCTTCCAGGCACGCCGCATTTCGAGTGCGGTACATTCGACCACTCTGCCACCTCTCCAGGGGGTCTTCGTGACCAGCTTTTGGCCGGTCTTGAGTGAGGGCGGGATACCTATCCGCGACGCTGGAAGAGCGCAAGAGGCTATGATGCGCTTTTTCGTCTTTTCGTGCGGCCGGCCGCGACCCTCCGTCGCGGCTCAGGCCTTCGGGTACAAAATCATCTGGGTGCAGCGGAAAAGCGCGATGGTTTTTCCCGTGCCTTCGGCGGTGACGACGGCGTCCCAGACCTGGGTGTTGCGGCCGCCGTGGACGAGCCTGGCCTCGCAGGCCACGCCGCCGTCGCGGGCCGTGCCCAGGAAGTTCGACTTCAGCTCGATGGTGGTGAAGCCGGTCGCGCCCTCAGGCAGGGAAACCACGCAGCCGTAGCCGCTGGCCGAGTCGGCCAGCGCGATCACCGCGGCGGCGTGCAGGAAGCCGTTGGGGGCCATGTGGTGGCGCGCAACCTCAAAGCGGCCGCGCACCAGGCCGGGCTTGGCCTCCTGCCATTGCAGGCCCAGGTGATCGGGCAGGCTGCCGGCCTGGACGGCGGTGAGATTGGCGCTCTGGTCGTCGGCCATGACGGGGCCTCCTGATACTTCACGTGCGAAGCATTAGGCGCGCCAGGGGCCGTCGTGGCAAGTGCGTTTTTAAAGAGAACGAATGTGCCGCGGCGGAAAGCGCACGCCGTTCTCGTCGGGCGAGGGCAGCTTGCCCGACCGCACGGCCACGTCGAGGGCGGCCAGGGTCAGGGCCGAGGGCTCGCCTGCCTCGCCGGCCCGGCGGGCGACGAACTCGGCTTGCGTCACCGGGTCGCCGGCGTCGGGATTGGCGGCCTTCTGGGCGGCGACGGTGGTGTCGGCGGCGGCCGGATCCTCGCCGGCCCAGCTCGACAGGATGCGAACGTCGTCGGGCAGGCCGAGCAGGCGGCGGGCGTCGGCGAACAGGCCGGCGGCGTCGGCGCCGGGCGCGTCGCTGGCGGGCAGGCCGGTGGGCAGGATGGCGTCGCCGACGAAGACCACGTCGCCGGCCTTGTAGGCCACCGCGCCGGGCAGGCGGCCGGAAAGAGCGATGGGGTGGAACTCGATCCCGCCCATGATCAGCGGCTCGTCGTCCTCGCGCGCCAGCTTGTCGAAGTCCCAGCCTTCCAGGTCGACGCCCTCGGCGCCGAGCGCGGGAACCAGGCGCTGCAGGCTTTCCAGCACATGGGCGCCGATGGCGACCGAGGCGCCGGTCTCGTACTTCAGGTGGCCGGCGGCCGACAGGTGGCCGGTGTGGACCGCGGTCTCGAGGATCCAGGTCGGGCCGAGGTCCCTCTCGCGAATGTCGGCGATGATGGCGTCGACGAAGGCGGTCGAGGTCTCGCCGGTGGCCGGGTCGAAGTCGAGCACCGGATCGACGATGGCGCAGAGCAGGGTCGCCGGATCAGAGACGAGATAGGTCACGCGCCCGCTGGCGGCGTGGTGGTACGCTGTGATGTCCGGCTGCATGCTTACGCCTGAAGGTCCCCGTTTGCGGGCACCATGACGGCAAGCCGTTAAGCTTCGGCGAACGCCGGAATCGTCTCGTCAGGGACGGTCGTCGATATCGCAGGGGCGCTGGGCGCCGCGCATCTGGGTGGCCCACAGCGGCTCGACGTAGCGGCCGTCGTCGGCGCGGACGCCGTCGACACAGCGCTCGGCCGACGAGCGGCCGGACATATCGAGCGACAGGGCGATCGATTGGCTCTTGCCGCCGCGGGCGAAGCCGTAGGGGCCGTAGCCATAGCCGCCGTACCCCAGGCCGCCATAGCCGGGCCCGTAGCCGAGGCCGTCGTAGCCATAGGCCCAGCGGCCGTTCTTGCCGTAGTCGGTCTGGGCGACGGCGACGCCCAGGGTGCCGGTCTCGCCGACCGGGAACAGGGCGGTGGCCGCCACGTGGCGATAGCCGCCGGTGCCCACCCCGACCTCGACGCTGCCGTGGACCTTGCGCTTGATCGGCCCGGCGTCGTCGTCGCGCGACAGGTTCAGCGGGCCGTCCTCGCTGGTCGTGCGGACCGGCGCGGCCTTCAGCCAGGCGTCGATCTGCTCCTGGGTGGTCAGCGGGCGGGTGGCCGCGGGCGCGGCCGGCGCGGGGGCGGCCTCGGCCTGGGCCGGGCTGGACGTCGCCTTGGCGGTGGCCACCACCTCGTCGTCGGCGCCGGCGGCGTGCGCCAGCACGGGCGCTGCGAGCAGGGCCAGGCCGAGAGGCAGGGTCTTAACGAGGCGGGCGGCGAACAGCATGTGACGGATCTCCAGCCCTCAACCGATACGCGGGCGGCGAAGCTGAATTAGGGCGCGAATGTTTCGCTGGCGCAAGTTCACAGGCGCTCCAGCCCCGCCTGCACCGCGGCCATGTCGGGGGGCAGGGGTGTCTCGAAGCGCAGGGTCTCGCCCGTCACCGGGTGGACGAAGCCCAGCACCGCCGCGTGCAGGGCCTGGCGGGAAAAGCCGGTCTCGACCAGCACCGCCTTGACCGGCGCGGCCGGGGCGCCGGCGCCGTAGACGGGGTCGCCCAGGCACGGCGAGCCCTTGCTGGCCATGTGGACGCGGATCTGGTGGGTGCGGCCGGTCTCCAGTCGGCAGGAAACCCGGGCGGCCAGCGGCTTGCCACCGTCGCCGCCGAAGGTGCGCTCGACCTTGTAGTGGGTGATCGCCTCGCGCCCGCCGCTCTTCAGCACCGCCATCTTCTTGCGGTCGTGCGGCGAGCGGCCCAGCCGCGTCTCGATCGTGCCCGACGACGGATGCGGCGCGCCGCGCACCAGGGCCACGTACACGCGGTCGATGTCGTGGGTGGAAAACAGGGCCGACAGGCCGCGATGGGCCGCGTCGCTCTTGGCCGCGACCATAACGCCGGAGGTTTCCTTGTCGAGGCGGTGGACGATGCCGGGCCGCGCCACGCCGCCGACGCCCGAGAGGCTGTCGCCGCAGTGATGCAGCAGGGCGTTGACCAGGGTGCCGGTCTCGCAGCCGGGGGCCGGGTGGGCGGCCATGCCGGCCGGCTTGTCGACCACGATCAGGTGGGCGTCCTCGTAGAGCACGCTGAGCGGGATGGCTTCAGGCTCGGGGATCGCCGGGGCGGGCGGCGGCTCGACCACCAGGTAGTCGCCGGCCTGGGCCTTGGCCGAGCCGTTGGTCACCGTCTGCGGCTTGCCGGCGCCATCGAGGCGGAAGACCCGCCCCTCGGCCATCAGGGCCTGGAGCCGGGCGCGCGACAGCTCGTCGAACAGCACGGCCAGGGCCTTGTCGAGCCGCTGGCCCGCCAGCGCGCCGTCGAGGCTGGCCTGAAGGCGGCGCTCGCCGCTCGCCTGGCCGGGGTCTTCGGCCTCCAGCAGATCCTCGATTTCGTCCTCGGCGTCGGCCACTCGTTTCACGGCTCCTTCACAACCCCGTCTTGCAGACGACACGACCGCTCCCTAGGGGCGGGGGCTCGTACAGTTGTTGGAGGGGAATAGTCCATGCGCGCCATCCGCACCACCTCGCTCGCCGGAGCCAGCCTGCTGGCCATGACGCTCGCCGGCCAGGCGCTGGCCGCCGACGCGCCGCCGTCGACCGAAGTCCAGGAAGTGGTGGTCACCGCCCAGAAGCGCGAGCAGAGCGTTCTGGACGTGCCGATCGCGCTGACCGCCTATTCCGGCGACACCCTCGAGGCGCTGGGCCTGATGGAGTTCGAGGAACTGGGCCAGTTCGTGCCCGGCTTCGACGTGCAGAACCAGTCGCCCAACAACCCCGGCTTCGTGATGCGCGGCATCACCTCCGACAGCGGCGAGGCCACCACCGAACCGCGCGTGTCGGTCTATCAGGACGGCGTGTCGATCTCGAAGTCGCGCGGCTCCTACGTCGAACTGTTCGACCTGGAGCGGGTCGAGATCGCCAAGGGCCCGCAGTCGACCCTCTACGGTCGCGGCGCCCTGATCGGCGCGGTCAACATCATCCAGGCCAAGGCCAAGCCCGACTTCGCCACGAGCCTGAAGGTCGAGGCCGGCGACTACGGCTACGCCATGCTGGAAGGCATGATCAACGTGCCGGTCAGCGACGTGCTGGCCGTCCGGGTGTCGGCCCGCAGCAAGAAGCGCGACGGCTATGTCGAGAACCTGCTGGACGGCGACGACTTCAACTCGACCAACACCCAGGCCGCCCGCGTGGCGATCGCCTACAAGCCCAACGACCGCTTCGCCCTGGACGTGCTCTACAACTACCAGCAGGACAAGCCGTCGGGCACCGCGTTCAAGTCGCTGACCTACGCCCCCACCGACCCGACCACCGGCAAGGTGATCGGCGACCTGGGCCGCAATTCGGGCGCGGCCCTGTCGACCGTCGCCGGCTTCGAGAACGACCAGGCGCTGGGCCTGAACCGCCGCCTGTGGAGCCTGACGGGCCTGGCCAGCTACAAGCTGACCGACGCCCTGACCCTGAACTCGACCTCGGCCTACCGCTACTTCACCGGTGAGGAAGTGTTCGATCCGGACGGCTTCTCGCTGCCGATGATGACCTTCGCCGAGGACGCGCAAGGCAAGTCGGCCAGCCAGGAACTGCGCCTCAACTATGACGCCGGCGGCCGCGTCACCGCCTTCGGCGGCGTCAGCTGGTTCTGGGAAGACGGCAGCCAGCGCGTGCCGATGGCCATCAACGAGAAGATCGCGGGCCTGTTCCTGACCGGCGCCCTGCCGCGCCCCAATGGCCTGTCGCTGCCGGTGATCAACGCCGTCGCCCCCGCGGCCCTGCCGTCGAGCCGCCTGGAAGAGTTCACCAACTACGGCGAGACCAACTCCTACGACGTGTTCGGCGACGTGACCTTCAAGGCTACCGACCGGCTCGAGCTGGCGGCGGGCGTGCGCTACACCTACGACGACAAGACCAGCGGCTACGGCGCCACGATCAGCAGCCCGTCGGCGATCATCTTCGCCCAGACCGGGCGCGTGGGCGGCCTGGTCGTCCAGCCGACCCCGACCCGCTACAAGGACTTCACCGACAACGGCGTCACCTACCGCCTGGTGGCCCGTTACGAGGTGGCCGACAACGCCAATGTCTACGGCTCGATCTCGACCGGCCGCCGGCCCAAGGTCGTGGCCGGCGCGACCCTGACGCAGATCGCCGCCGAGGAGGTCACCTCCTACGAGCTGGGCGCCAAGACCGCGCTGCTCGACCGCCGCCTTACGCTGGAAGGCGCCCTCTACCGCTACGACTACGAGAACTTCCAGACCAGCCAGCGCGACAGCGGCGGGGCGACCATCGTCCTCAACGCCGGCGAGGCCAAGGCCACCGGTTTCGAGGGCCAGCTGAACTTCCAGGCCACGCCGGACATCCTGCTGTTCTCGACCTACGGCTACAGCCACGCCCGGTTCGGCAACGGCCTGTTCGACGGCAACCGCTTCCGCCTGTCGCCCGACCACCAGGCCTCGATCGGCCTGAAGGTTTCGCGCGACACCCGGGCCGGCCGCTTCACCTTCCTGCCGACCTACACCTGGCAGTCGAAGATTTTCTTCGACAACAACAACGACATCGCGGCCCTGCAGACCACCACCGGCGCCATCAAGGACACCGTGCAGGACGAGGTGCAGAAGGCCTACGGCCTCTTGAACCTGCGCCTGACCTGGCAGCCCAAGGACAGCCCGCTGACCTTCGGCGCCTTCGCCACCAACGTGCTGGAGCAGGACTACATCAAGGACGCCGGCAACACCGGCGACGCCTTCGGCATCCCGACCTTCATCGCCGGCGAGCCCCGCTTCGTGGGCGTGTCGGTGTCGATCAAGCACTGACGTGAAGACCCTTCTCCCCTTGCGGGAGAAGGTGTCGGCGTAGGCCGACGGATGAGGGGTCTCTCAGATCTCAACGCCGCGATAGTCGATCGGCTGTCGCGGCGTTTCTGTAGGTGCGACCCCTCTCCCGCAAGGGGAGAGGGAAGCTACGCGAACAGCCCGGGCTTCGGCGCGACGGCCTTCAGCGCGGCGCCGAAATAGTCCTGAACGTCCTGGAACAGGTCCGGCCGATAGATCGCCCGCGGGTCGTTGGCCTTGTCGTCGTCGAAGGCGTGGGTGGCGTCGGGGTAGAGCTTGAGGTCGACCTTGACGCCGTCGGCGGTCAGGCGGTCCAGCGCCTTCTTGGGATAGCGCCAGCCGACCACGCCGTCCTTCTGGCCCAGCACCGACCACACCGGCGGCGCGCCCGGCCCCCAGCCCCGGCGGCTGGTCATCGAGGGATAGGCCGCATACGGATAGACCAGCAGCGCGCCCTTTACCTGTCTGCGCAGGGCGACGGCGTCGGCGTCGGGCAGGCCGGTGGCGCTGGGGGCCGAGGTTCCGGCCGCGTAGGCGTCCATGATCGTCCAGGCGCCGTGGCTCCAGCCGGCCAGGAACACCTGGTCGGCCCGCGCCCAGGATTGCGTCTTCAGCCAGGCCAGGGTCCCGAAGATGTCGGCCGCCCGCTTGGCGCCGTGCAGCGTCATCAGGGTGCAGACGAAGAGCTTGCCGTCCAGCGTGCTCATGCCGCGCGGCTTGAACGAGTCGAGCACCACGGCCGCGTAGCCGGCCTTCACCGCGACCTCGGCGTAGGTCTCAAGGAACGGGGTCTTGCCGCCGCAGCCGTGCAGGATCAGCGCCACGGGGAAGGGGCCCAGGCCGGCGGGCTTGAACACCCGCGAACGGGAGACGACCTTGGCTCCCCAGGCTGTGCTGTCCATGCGCGTCCGTCCTTGGTTATCCGCCCGCCCCCAAGGGGAGCGGGCGGACTAGTCGGATTTGGGGAGCGCCGGAAGCGCCCGCAATCCTTAGTGGCGGAACACTCGCACGCCGGTGAAGGCCATAGTGAGGCCAAGCTTGTCGGCGGCCTCGATGACCTCGGCGTCGCGCATGGAGCCGCCCGGCTGGATGATCGCCGTGGCGCCGGCCTCGGCGGCTTGAATGAGCCCGTCGGCGAACGGGAAGAAGGCTTCCGAGGCGCAGGCGCAGCCCGCCAGGTCCAGGCCGAAGTCGGCGGCGCGAAGCGCCGCGATGCGGGCGCTGTCCTTGCGGTTCATCTGGCCGGCGCCGACGCCCAGGGTCTGGCCCGCACGGGCGTAGACGATGGCGTTGGACTTGACGTGCTTGCCGATCTGGAAGGCGAACAGCATGTCGCGGATCTCTTCCTGCGTCGGCTGGCGCTTGGTGACGATCTTCAGGTCGCTGGCCTTGATCCGCGCGTCGTCGCGCGATTGCACCAGGAAGCCGCCGGCCACGCTCTTGAAGGTGTCGCCGGTCGACAGCGGGTCGGGCAGGCCGCCGGTGACCAGCAGGCGCAGGTTCTTCTTGGCGGCGAACAYGGCCACGGCGTCGTCGTCGGCTTCCGGCGCGATCACCACCTCGGTGAAGATCTCGACCATGGCCTCGGCGGCCTGCCGGGTCAGGCGGGTGTTGGTGGCGACGATGCCGCCGAAGGCCGAGGTCGGGTCGCAGGCCAGCGCCCGCTCATAGGCCTCGCGCTGGGTGGCGCCGAGGGCCACGCCGCAGGGGTTGGCGTGCTTGATGATGGCCACGGCCGGACCCTGGGCCGGGTCGAACTCGGCGATCAGCTCGAAGGCCGCGTCGGTGTCGTTGATGTTGTTGTAGGACAGTTCCTTGCCCTGCAGCTGCCTGGCCGTGGCCACGCCGACGCGGGGATTGGGGAAGGTGTAGAAGGCCGCCTTCTGGTGCGGGTTCTCGCCGTAGCGCATGGTCTGGCGCAGCTCGCCGGCGATCGACTTGCGGGCCGGGAAATCCTGGCCCAGCTGAGCGGCGAACCAGGCCGAGATCGCCGCGTCATAGGCCGCCGTGCGGGCGTAGGCGCGGGCCGCCAGGGTCTTGCGCAGGGCCAGCGAGGTGCCGCCGTCGGCCTTCAGGGCCTCCAGCACTTCGCCAAGGTCGGCCGGGTCGGTGCAGACCGAGACATAGCCGTGGTTCTTGGCCGCCGAGCGGATCATGGCCGGGCCGCCGATGTCGATGTTCTCGACGCACTCTTCGTACGAGCCGCCCTTCGCGACGGTGGCCTCGAACGGATAGAGGTTCACATAGAGGATATCGATGCCGCCGATGCCGTGGTCGGCCATGGCTTTCGCATGTTCGGGAGCATCCCGGACGCCGAGGAGGCCGCCATGGACGATGGGGTGCAGGGTCTTGACCCGGCCGTCCATCATCTCGGGGAAGCCGGTCAGGTCCGACACGTCCTTCACCGGCAGGCCGGCCGCGGCGATGGCCGCCTTGGTGCCGCCGGTCGAGACCAGCTCGACGCCCGCCTCGTGCAGGATCTTGGCCGCGTCGACCAGGCCGGTCTTGTCGGAGACCGACAGCAGGGCGCGCTTGGGGGCGACGAGATCGGGGGCGGACGGATAGTCGGGGGCGGCGGGCACGGGGGACTCCGGGTCTGGTTGCGGTCAGAAAGGAGCCCAGGCGCGCGGCATATGCGTCTCGAGCTCCCCGGTGGTCACCCACCTTCAACGCCAGTCACTCGAACGGCGCGGAACATACGGAGGGGCGCCGGGGAGTCAATGCGGCGTCCCGTCATTCGCGCGGAGGCGGGGTTCAGGTCCCCCGCAGCCGTCCCAGCACCTGGCAATCGGCCACCGTGTCGCGACCGCAGTGGTCCAGCATGTCCTGCAGCTCGGCCCGCATGGCCGTAAGGTCGGCGATCTTTCGCTCCACCTCGGCCAGCTGGTCGCGGGCCAGGGCGTCGACCTCGCCGCAGGGGCGATCGGCGCCGTCGGCCAGGTCCAGCAGCGCCCGGACGGCGTCGAGCCCGAACCCCAGGTCGCGCGAGCGCTTGACGAAGGCCAGCCGCCGCTCGTGCGTCGCCTCGTAGGCGCGGTAGTTGCCCTCGGTGCGCGGGGGCTTGGGCAGCAGGCCCAGGCGCTCGTAGTAGCGGATGGTCTCGACCGGCACGCCGGTGCGGCGGGCGAGATCTCCGATGGAAAGCGTCGACATCGAAACGGCGGACATGGCTCTTGACCCTGTAGCGACTACAGGGTGCAGAGATGGGGCCTTCTTGATGGAGGTCCAGATGTCCGGTTGCTGCGGCGACGATCTTTGCAAGCCCGAGGCCCCGCCGCCGTCGGGGCGCTGGCGCCTGGCGCTGTGGATCGCCCTGGCGATCAACGGCGGCATGTTCCTGGTCGAAGGCGCGGCGGGCCTCCTGTCAGGGTCGGCGGCGCTGCAGGCCGACAGCCTCGACTTCCTGGGCGACGCGGCCAACTACGCCATCAGCCTGGGCGTGGCCGGCATGGCCCTGGCATGGCGGGCGCGGGCGGCGATGCTGAAGGGCGCGACCATGCTGGCCTTCGGGGCCTGGGTCGTCGGCGCCACCCTGTGGGGCGTGTTCGAGGGCCGCACGCCCGAGGCGCCGGTGATGGGCGCCCTGGGCCTCGCAGCCCTGATCGCCAACGTCGTGGTGGCGGTCATGCTGTTCGGCTTCCGCACCGGCGACGCCAACATGCGCTCGGTGTGGATCTGCTCGCGCAACGACGCCATCGGCAACGTGGCGGTGATGCTGGCGGCGCTGGGCGTGTTCGGCACGAACTCGCGCTGGCCCGACCTGCTGGTGGCCGCGGTCATGGCCGCGCTGGCCCTGCACGGCGGCTGGCAGATCGTCCGCCAGGCGGCGGGCGAGCTTCGCCAGGTCAAGGCCGCGCCGGCGCCCGCCCGGTTCAGCGTGGCCGCGAGGAAGCGCTAGGTCCCCGCCAGCGCCGCCGTCACCGCCTCGGACGTCAGGATGGCGTGGGCGTAGGTCGGCGCGTTGATGGCGTGGGCCGCGTGCAGGGCCTCGTCGGTGAAGGCCGCCGTGGCGTCGGTGACCAGGGTGACGTGGTAGCCCAGCTCCGAGGCGAAGCGGCCGGTGCCCTCGATGCAGGTGTTGGCCACCAGGCCGATCAGGATCACGTGGGTGATCTCGCGCTGCTTGAGGCGATAGTCGAGATCGGTGTTGGCGAAGCCGTTGGAACCCCAGTGCTCGGTGACGATCACGTCGCCGGGCAGGGGCGCGAAGTCGGGATGCCACTGGCCGCCCCAGCCGTCCTTCTCGAACACCATCGCCCGCGCGCTGCCCTGCAGGTAGGGCGAGGGATGCTTCCAGCCGTCCAGGTCGCCCAGGGCGAAGCGGTGGTGGGGCACGATGAACACCGGCAGGCCCGCGCTGCGCGCCGCGGCCACCACCGACGCCAGCCGCCCGTGCAGTCCCGCCGCGCCCGCCGTCGCCGCCACGCGCGGCCACAGCTTGCCGCCGTCGGCCAGGAAGTCGTTGTAGGGATCCACGAACAGCAGGGCGGTGCGGTCCCTGGGATAGGCGTCTGGCATGGTGGCGCTCCCGGCGGCTGAGAGGGCCAGGAGGCGCGCGATCGGCGTCGAAGGCTTGGATGATCCGGTCGTTGCTGACCTTTCTCCGTCTCTCAAGCTCCCGTCATTCTCGCCCTTGTGGCGAGAACCCCTGGTCCCGCTTGCACGGGCAGCGCGAGCGGCGTGCGGAGCACGCCGCCCCTCCCGTCCTTGCGGCTGACAGAGAGGTTCCCGCCACAAGGGCGGGAATGACAGGATGAACGGGGGCGCCGCTTAAACCGGCTCCGCCGCCAGGTCGCAGGCCTGCGCGATGGCGTCGAACAGGGCCGAGACGGTGATCGGCTTGGCCAGGTGCAGATCGGCGCCGGCCAGGAGGCAGGCCTCGACCTGGTGGGGCATGGCGTTGGCGGTCAGCGAGATGATCGGGATGCGCACGCGGCCGGCGGCCCGCTCGCGCTGGCGGATCTCCTGGATCGCGGTCAGCCCGTCCATCACCGGCATCTGGGTGTCCATCAGCACGAGGTCGAAGTCCTGGTCCTGATAGGCGCGCAGGGCCGCCTCGCCGTCCTCGGTGACGACCACGTCGGCGACGCCGTCCAGCATCAGTTCGACCACCCGCTGGTTGGTCGGGTGGTCCTCGGCCAGCAGCACGCGCAGGCGCTCGGGCATTGCGGCCTTGGGCGCGCGCCGGGCCGGGGCGGGGGCTAGGGGGGCGGCCGGCGCCAGGCGGACGGTCAGGGTGAAGCGGGCGCCTTCGCCGGGCGTCGAGACGCAGGCGATGTCGCCGCCCATCAGCTTGGCGAAGCGCTGGGCGATCGACAGGCCAAGGCCCGAGCCGCCGAACCGCCGGGTGATCGAGCCGTCGCCCTGCACGAAGCGCTCGAACAGGCTGGCCTGCACCTCGGGGGTGAAGCCCTCGCCGGTGTCCTCGACCGTCAGCGTCAGCAGCACGTCCTCGCCGTCCGGCCGCGCGCCGGCGCGCACCGCCACGAAGCCCTCGCAGGTGAACTTCACCGCGTTGCTGATCAGGTTGTTGACGATCTGGCCGAACTTCAGGGCGTCGCCGTCGACGCGCTCGTGAAAGCCTTCGTCGAAGGTCAGCGAGAAGGTCAGGCCCTTCTGGTGGGCCAGGCCCTCGAAGGTGGCGGCGCAGGCGGTCACGGCCGCGCGCAGGTCGAAGGGCGCGGTCTCCAGCTCGACCTCGCCGGCCTCGATCTTGGCCAGATCCAGGATGCCGCTCAGCAGGGCGTTCAGCGTGCGACCCGAGCTCAGGATCACGTCCATCATCTCGCGCTGGCGCGGGGTCAGTTCGGTCTGGGCCAGCACCTGGGCCATGCCCAGCACGCCGTTCAGCGGCGTGCGGATCTCGTGGCTCATATTGGCCAGGAACTCGGACTTGGCGACGCTGGCGGCGCGGGCCCGCTCCAGGGCGGCCTCCAGCGCGGCGGCCGATTTCTTCCGCTCGGTGATGTCCTCGCTGATGATCAGCAGCAGCTTCTCGTCGTCCTCGCCCGGGATGGCGATCTTCTTGGTCTGCAGCCAGCGGTCGCCGTTGTGCGGGGTCTTCAGCGGCTCCTCGTCGATCACCCACAGGCGGTCGCTGGCCAGCACCTTGGCGTCCATCTCGGCGAAGAAGGCGGCCTGTTCGGGCGGGAAGAAGTCGGCGTCGTTGCGGCCGATCAGGGCCTCGCGCGGCACGCCCAGCAGCTCCTCGCCGGTGCGGTTGACCAGCACGAAGCGGCCGTCGCGGCCGTTCTTGACCACCAGCATGGCCGGCACGCTTTCGACCACGGCGTCGAGGAAGGCCCAGGAGTGCAGGGCCTTCGACGGGTGGGAAGCAGCGTCCGCCGCGGCCGCCGGGTCGCGCGGAAGGTGATGGTCGTCCTTGGCCATGTGTCTCGAAGGTTGCCCCGTGGCGCGCGTCCAGCCCTAGACGTGCGTATTTGCACATGAAAAAGCCCACGTGCGGGGCGCCTGGCAATCGGGCCAAGCGTCGCAGGAGGCCGGTCCGGACGATCGGACGCAGCGGATGCTTGACCCGCGCCCCGGCCCGCGCGACATCCCCGGCTCATGGAAAAGCTGACCATCCTCCTCGTCGGGTCCGGCGGGCGCGAGCACGCCCTGGCCTGGAAGATCGCGCAATCGCCGCTGTGCGGCCGCCTCGTCGCCGCCCCGGGCAATCCGGGCATCGCGGCCGTGGCCGAACTGGCCGCGGTCAAGGCGACCGACGCCGACGGCCTGGTGGCGCTGGCCCGGGAGATCGGCGCGGACCTGGTGGTGGTCGGCCCGGAGTCGGCGCTCGAAGTCGGTCTGGCCGACAAGCTGGCGGAAATCGGCGTCCCCTGCTTCGGCGGCAGCCAGCGCGCCGCCCAGCTGGAGACCTCCAAGGCCTTCACCAAGGACTTCTGCAAGCGTCACGACTTGCCGACGGCGGCCTACGGCGTGTTCGAGGACGCCGCTTCGGCGGGCGAGTTCCTCGACACCCTGGAAGCGCCGTTCGTGATCAAGGCCGACGGCCTGGCGGCCGGCAAGGGCGTGGTCATCGCTCCCGACCGCGCGGCGGCCGACGCGGCGGTGGTCGACATGCTGGGCGGACGCTTCGGCTCGGCCGGCGCCCGGGTGGTCATCGAGGAGTTCATGCACGGCGAGGAGGCCTCGCTGTTCGCGGTGTGCGACGGCAAGTCCGCCGTGCTGTTCGGCGCGGCTCAGGACCACAAGCGCGCCTATGACGGCGACGAGGGCCCCAACACCGGCGGCATGGGCACCTATTCGCCGCCGCCCGTCCTGACCGAGGCCCTGGTCGAGCAGGCCTGGCGCGAACTGATCGTGCCCACGGTCGAGGGCATGGCCGCCGAGGGCAATCCGTATGTCGGCGTGCTCTATGCCGGCCTGATGCTCACCCCGACCGGACCCAAGCTGGTCGAGTACAACGCCCGCTTCGGCGACCCGGAATGCCAGGTGCTGATGCTGCGTCTGGAAAGCGACATCGTCCCCACCCTGCTGGCCGCGGCCAAGGGCGAACTGGCGAGCGCCGAGCCGCCCAAGTGGCGCGACGAGGCGGCGATCTGCGTGGTGTTGGCGGCCGAGGGCTATCCCGATGCCCCCAAGACCGGCGGACTGATCCAGGGCGCCGAGGCTGACTACGGCCACGAGGCCGAGATCTTCCACGCCGGCACGACCCGCGACGCCGACGGCCGTCTCGTGGCCTCGGGCGGCCGGGTGCTGAACGTCTGCGCCCTGGGCGCGACCCTGCACGAAGCCCGCGACGTGGCCTACGCCGCACTGGGCACCGTGTCGCTGGAAGGCGGTTTCTACCGCAGCGACATCGGCTGGCGGGCGCTCAGCCAGCATTGAGAACCAGATCCCTCTCCCCTTGAGGGAGAGGGTGGCCTCCCGGAGGGAGGTCGGGTGAGGGGTCTCTCAAACCTCTCCCGACCGGCCTTTCGACCCCTCATCCGTCGGCCTTCGGCCGCCACCTTCTCCCGCAAGGGGAGAAGGAAGGCTTGCACGCGCCTCGTGGCCCTCTAAACTCCCATTCAAACAAACGTTGGGAGTGAAGCGCCGTGGCCGAGCCGTCCGCTCAGGAGCTGAATTCGGGCACCAAGCCGGTCGATCCGCGCCATGCGATCGACGAGGCCGCCCTGGCCGCATGGCTGGAGGCGAACGTCGAGGGCTATGCCGGCCCGCTGGAGGTGCGCCAATTCAAGGGCGGGCAGAGCAATCCCACCTACCAGCTGGTGACGCCGGCCAAGCGCTACGTCCTGCGCCGCAAGCCGCCCGGCAAGCTCCTGCCCAGCGCCCACGCCGTCGACCGCGAGTTCAAGGTGATCTCGGGCCTGCACCAGGCCAGGTTCCCGGTCGCCAGACCCTACGCCCTGTGCATGGACGAGGGGGTGATCGGCACGATCTTCTACGTGATGGACAACGTCGAGGGCCGCATCCTGTGGGACGGCACCCTGCCGGACTACGCACCGCCCGAGCGGCGGGCGATCTACGAGGCCCAGATCGACACCCTGGCGGCGCTGCACACCGTCGACTACGCGGCCGTGGGCCTGGCCGACTACGGCAAGCCGGGAAACTACTTCACCCGCCAGATCGACCGCTGGACCAAGCAGTACCGCGCCAGCGAGACGACGAAGATCGACGAGATGGACCGGCTGATCGACTGGCTGCCGGCCAGCGCGCCGGCCGACGACCAGACCTCGATCGTCCACGGCGACTATCGCCTCGACAACATGATCCTGCACCCTGCCGAGCCGCGCGTGATCGCGGTGCTGGACTGGGAGCTGTCGACCCTGGGCAATCCGCTGGCCGACTTCACCTACTTCCTGATGAACTGGGTGATGCCGTCCGACCAGCGCGGGGGCCTGGCCGAGATCACCGACCTGACCGCCTACGGGATCCCCACCATCGAAGAGGCCGTGGCCCGCTACTGCGCCGCGACGGGGCGCCAAGGCTTGCCGCAGCTGGACTGGTACTTCAGCTACAACCTCTTCCGCCTGGCCGGCATCTGCCAGGGCATCGTCGGCCGCGTCCGTGACGGCACCGCCGCCAGCGCCCATGCCCAGCTGATGGAGGCCCGCGTGCCGGTGCTGGCCAAGGGGGCGTGGGCCTTCGCGCAGAAGGCGGGTGCCTGATCCCAGATGCTCCCCCTGAAGGGGGAGCTGTCGCGGAGCGACTGAGGGGGAAGTTCCAGCGGCATGTCAGCAGATACGTCCCCCTCCGGCCCTCCCGGCCGCCTCCCCCTTCAGGGGGAGGATAAAATGGCGTGACGCCTCGCTCTGGCCCCGCCATCCTGCCGCAAACGCCCCTGGGGAGGGGCGAGATCGTTCAGAGGGGCTCTCTTCATGCGTATCCGTTTCCTGGCCGCCGCCGCGCTCGGCGTCGCGGCCGCGGCCCTGTCGTTCGCGGCGGCCCAAGCCGCGGGCCCGCTGACCTTCGTGCAAGCCGGCAAGCTGCTGGCCGACCCGGCCAGCGGCAAGGTCGAGACCGCCAAGACGGTGGTGCTGCAGGACGGCAAGGTGGTGCGCATCGCCGACGGCTATGTGTCGGAGCCCGGCGGCGTGGTGGTCGACCTCAAGGACCGCTTCGTGCTGCCCGGCTTCATCGACAGCCACGTGCACCTGACCGGCCAGCAGGGCCCGACCTCGCGCCTCGACGAGGTGACCGAGTCTTCGGCCGACCAGGCGATGGTCGGGGCCGGCTACGCCCGCAAGACCCTGATGGCCGGCTTCACCACCGTCGCCGACCTGGGGGCGGACAACGCCGCCATCTTCGCCCTGCGCGCGGGCATCAAGCGCGGCGACGTCGTGGGCCCGCGGATCATCGCCGCCGGCTCGGCCGTGTCGATCCACGGCGGCCACGGCGACGTCAACGGCTACAGCGAGGAGGTCATGCACGTGCTGCGACCCGAATCGGTGTGCTCGGGCGCCGACGACTGCCGCCGTGCGGTGCGCGAGCAGGTCTGGCGCGGCGCCGACATCATCAAGATCACCGCCACGGGCGGCGTGCTGTCCAACACCGCCGCCGGCCTGTCGCAGCAGTTTTCCGACGGCGAACTGTCCGCCATCGTCGAGAGCGCCCACCGCATGGGCCGCCGCGTCACCGCCCACGCCCATGGGGTGGACGGCATCAACGCGTTCCTCAAGGCCGGCGGCGACTCCATCGAGCACGGCACCTATCTCGACAACGAGAGCATCGCCCTCTTCAAGAAGAACGGCGCCTATCTGGTGCCGACCCTGATGGCCGGCGACTACGTGGCCCGCATCGCCGCCAGCCCGGGCAACTTCTTCACGCCGGCCCAGACCGCCAAGGCCTTGGAAGCCGGCCCCAAGATGCTGGACATGGCCCGCCGCGCCAACGCCGGCGGCGTCAAGATCGCCTTCGGCACCGACAGCGGCGTCAGCGCCCACGGCGACAACGCCTACGAATTCGTGCTGCTGAACCGCGCCGGCCTGTCGCCGCTGGACGCCATCCGCGCCGCGACGGTGAACGCCGCCGACCACCTGGGCGTCTCGGCCGAGGTCGGCTCGCTGGCGCCGGGCAAGGCCGCCGACCTGGTGGCCGTGTCGGGCGACCCGCTGGCCGACGTGTCGGTGCTGCAGAAGGTGGAGACGGTGATCAAGGGCGGGGTCGTGGTGAAGTAAGGGGAGCTGCAGCCCTCGCCCAAGGGCGAGGCCCCCTCCGGCCCTTTGGGCCACCTCCCCCAGAGGGCGAGGATCTGAAGCGCCAAAATGCTCCCCCTCTGGGGGAGCTGTCGCGAAGCGACTGAGGGGGTCCGCCGCAGGCGGCTACGAAATCCCCGCCAGAACCCGCGCCAGCGCTTCCTCGTCCTCGAACCGCGCCCGCACGGGCCAGGCGGCCACGCGTTCGCGCCAGGCCGGGGGCAGGCGGATCCAGTCCTTTTCGGTGGTTATCAGGCTGGCGCCCAGGTCGCGGGCCCGTTCGGCGAGGCTCCGCAGGGTGTCCTCGCTGTAGGTCCCGTGGTCGGGGAAGGGAGCGAAGTCGACGAGGTCGCAGCCGGCGGCCTGCAGGGCGCGCTCGACCTTCCACGGCTTGCCGACGCCGGCGAAGCCGACCTGCGGCCCGCCCGGCGGCGGGGCGGCCGGCTCCAGCCGGGCGATCAGCACCGGCTTGGAGGCCAGCAGGGCCAGCAATTGCGGATCGGCTTCCGGCAGGTCGGCCGGCAGCAGCACGATCACCGCGTCGGCGCGGGCCAGGCCCACGGCCAGGGGCTCGCGCATCGGGCCGGCGGGGAACACCCGCCCATCGCCGAACGGCCATTCGTCGTCGCGCGTCTCGCCGTCGACCACCACCAGCGACAGGGTCTTGGCCAGATCCGGGTTCTGGTGGCCGTCGTCCATGACGATGACCTGGGCGCCGGCGGCCGCGGCGGCGGTCGCGCCGGCCACGCGGTCGCGCGACACCCAGATCGGGAAGTCCTGGGCCAGCATCAGCGGCTCGTCGCCGACCTCGCCGGCCTTGTGACGGCGGGGGTCCACCCGCATCGGCCCCTTCAGCGAACCGCCATAGCCGCGCGACAGGCCGTGGGCCGCCACGCCGCCGTTGTTCAGCACCAGCAGCAGCTCGCGCACGATCGGCGTCTTGCCCACGCCGCCGGCGGTGAGGTTGCCGACGCAGATCACCGGCGCGCCCGGATCGGCCGGGGTCGCCCTGGCGATGCGGCGGGCGGTGGCGGCGGCCCAGATCCACGACAGCGGGGTGAGCAGGGCGCGGGTCAGCGGCGCGGGGCCGCCTTCGCGGCGATACCACCAGCGGGGGGTGGAGAGCTTCATGCGGACACCTCCGGCGCAGGGTTGGGCGGCACGAGTTCCAGGATGCGCGACAGGCCCTCGCGGGCGGTGGCGTCGCGGGCGTCGACGAAGGCCTTGGCGCGGGCGGCCTGGGCCTTCAGCCGTTCGGGCGTCTCCAGCATCGCCGACAGCCGCTGGCCTAGCACCGCGCCGTCGGCATAGGCCACGCCCTCGACGGCGGCGAGATCGCCATAGGCGGTCAGCCAGTTCTCGACGTGCGGTCCGGAAACCATCGGGCAGTCCAGCCGCGCCGGCTCCAGCGGATTGTGGCCGCCGATCCCGGGGACGAGGCTGCCGCAGACGACGGCCAGGTCGGCCAGGCGGTACCACAGGCCCATATCGCCCAGGGTGTCGGCGACGATCACCTCGGCCACGTCGCCTGGCGACTGGCTGCGGCGCACCGCGTCGAGGCCGCGCGCCTTGGCCATCTCCAGGATCGCCTCGCCRCGCGCCGGGTGGCGCGGAACGATCACCAGGCGCGGCGCCAGGTGGAAGCCGGCCACGGCGTCGAGCACGATCTCGTCTTCGCCCGGGTGCGTGCTGGCGGCCAGCAGCAGCGGCCGGTCGGTCAGCTGGAAGCGCAGGCGTGCGTACTCGGCCTCGTCGACGGGCAGGGCGGGCGAGCCGAACTTCAGGTCGGCCTCGCCCGCGACGGTTCCGCCCAGGCTGGCGAAGCGGTCGGCGGCGCGGCCGTCCTGGGCCAGGATCAGGTCAAAGCCCGCGAACAGCCAGGCCGCCGCAAGGGGCCGGGTCTGCCAGCTGCGATAGCTCTTGTCCGACAGCTTGGCCGAGACCAGGGCCAGTCTGGCGCCGCGCTCCTTGGTGCCCAGCAGCAGGTTGGGCCACAGCTCGCTCTCGACGAAGACGGCCAGGTCGGGCCGCCAGTGGTCGAGGAAGCGGGCCGCGCCGCTGGGCGTGTCGACCGGCAGGTACTGGTGGATCGCGCCCGGCGGCAGGCGCCGGGCCAGGAGCTCGGCGGAGGTGACGGTGCCCGAGGTGACCAGCACGGCTGCGTCGGGACGCTCGGCGCGCAGGCGCTCGACCAGAGGCAGGATCGACAGGCTCTCGCCGACGCTGGCCCCGTGCAGCCAGACCAGCACGCCGGGCGGGCGCGGGATCGCGGGCCGGCCCAGACGCTCGTTCAGCCGGGCGGGGTCCTCCTTGCCCTTGCCGGCGCGGCCGCGCAGTAGGGCGGGCGCGATCGGCGTCAGGGCGGTGGTCGCGGCCCGATAGAGCGCCAGGGTGAAGGGCAGGCTCACACGCTGCCTTCGGCGGCCAGGGCGCAGGGGTGGGCGTGGCCGCCGCGTTCGATCTGGATGGTCGAGTGGCCGATGTTGAAGCGCTTGGCCAGCTGGCCGCAGACGTCGTGCAGGAACTGGTCCTGGTCGGCTTCGTCGGGACGAACGAGGTGGGCGGTCATCGCCGTCTCGGTGGTGCTCATGGCCCAGATGTGCAGGTCGTGCACCTCGGCGACGCCTGGCTGGGCGGCCAGCCAGTCGGCGACGGCCTTGGGATCGATGCCGCGCGGCGCGGCGTCCAGCGCCAGGTCCAGGGAGTCGCGCAGCAGGCCCCAGGTGCCCAGCACGATGACGACGACGATGGCCAGGCTGACCACCGGGTCCAGCCACAGCCAGCCGGTGAACCACATCAGCAGGGCGGCGATCACCACGCCGGCCGAGACGGCGGCGTCGGCGGCCATGTGCAGGAACGCGCCGCGCACGTTGAGGTCGTCCTTGCTGCCCTTCATGAACATCAGGGCCGTGGCGGTGTTGATGGCGATGCCGATGGCCGCGACGATCATCACCGGTCCGGTCTGCACGGGCTGCGGGTCGGCGAAGCGGCGGACGGCCTCCCAGGCGATGGCGCCGACGGCCACCAGCAGCAGGGCGGCGTTGGTCAGCGAGGCCAGGATGGTGCCCTTGCGCAGGCCGTAGGTGCGCCGTCCGGTGGGCGCGCGCTTGGCCAGCACCGCGGCGCCCCAGGCCAGCAGCAGGCCCAGCACGTCGGAAAGATTGTGGCCGGCGTCGGCCAGCAGCGCCAGAGAACTGGTGAAGAAGCCGGCGGCGGCCTCGGCGGCCACGAAGGCCAGGTTCAGCGCGGTGCCGATGGCGAAGGCGCGGCCGAAGTCGGCGGGGGCGTGGCTGTGGCCGTGGTGTCCATGGCCGTGATGATGGTGGCCGTGCCCATGCGAATGGCCGTGTCCATGGGCATGCCCATGGTGATGGTCATGACCGTGGTCATGATCATGGTGATCGTGGTCGTGATCGTGGCCCGGATGGTCGTGCGGCATGGGGTCTACATCCCACCAAGGACGGCGAGGATCAATCTTCTAAACCCCGGCGTCCCCGGCGGGGGCGCGGCCGCCCGCCAGGCGGCTTCACGCCTCCCACGGTCGCGTCGCGCCGTACCGCTCGACCAGCGCGTCGATCGCCGCCCGCAGCCTGGCGCTGGGCCAGGGCGTGCGCGGCCAGACCAGGCTGACGGGCAGGGGGCTGTCGAACACCCCGTCCAGCACCGTCTCCAGCCGGCCGGCGGCCAGGTCCTGCGCCACCAGCCAGCGCGGGACCATGGCGATCCCCGCACCGGCCCGCGCGGCCTCCGCCAGCATCTGGGCGTCGCCGATGCGCACCCGGCCGTCGACCGGCAAGGCGCGCTCCACGCCGCCTGCGTCGACATATGGCCAGGGCGTGGGCCGGCCGTTCCGCGTCTCGACCAGGCAGTCGTGCGCGGCCAGGTCCTGGACGCTGCCCGGCCGCCCGCGCGCATCGAGATAGGCCGGCGTGGCGCAGACCACCCGCCGCTGCACGCCGAGGGGCCGGGCGGCGAGGCCGGCGCGGTCGTCCAGCGCGCCGATGCGCACCGCCAGGTCGACGCCCTCGGCGGTCAGGTCGACGGGGCGGGGCTCGAACGTCGCCTCCAGCCGCAGCGCCGGCCAGCGGGCGACGAGCGCGAGCAGCACGGGCATCACGAAGGCGCGGCCCAGCAGCGGCGGCAGGGCGACGCGCAGCAGGCCCGACGGCTCGCCGCGCCCCTGCTTCAGTTCGGCCTCGGCCTGGGCCAGGCCCGCCAGGGCCGCCACGCAGCGGGCGTGGTAGAGGCGGCCGTCCTCGGTAAGGGCGACGCTGCGGGTGGTGCGGGCCAGAAGGCGCACGCCCAGCCGGCCTTCCAGCCGCTGCACCGCCTTGCCCACGGCCGAGGGCGACAGGCCGAGCGCCGGCGCGGCGGCGGCGAAGCCGCCATGCTCGGCCACGGCCACGAAGGCCCGCACGCCGCTGTAGCCGTCGAGGGAGGGGATCAAGGTCATTCCCGACTTCAGATCCGCAATGACCGGAATTCAAGTCGTTTCTGTCGCTGTGCGCCGCCGCCTATGCCTTGGGCCATGCGATACGATGACAAGACCCTGGTGGTGATCGGCGGCGGTTCGGGGATCGGGCTGGCCACGGCGGAGGCCTTCGTCGAGGGCGGCGGGCGGGTGGTGATCGGCGGCCGCTCGCCAGGTCGCCTGGCCGCCGCGCGCGAACGGTTGGGCGCGGCCGCCCGCGCCGCGACGATCGACGTCTTCGACCCCGCCTCGGTCGCGGCCTTCCTCGCGCCGCTGGAGCGGATCGACCATCTGTTCACCCCGGCCGCGACCTACGCCATCGCCCCCTTCGACCATCCCGACGAGGCGGCGCTGGCTTCGCCGTTCGACGGCAAGTTCTGGGGGCAGGTCCGCTGCGTGCGGGCGGCCGCGCCGAAACTGGCCTCCGATGGCGCGGTGGTGCTGATGTCGGGCGCGGCCAGCGCCCGGCCGCCGAAGGGCGCGGCCCTCTATGCCGCCGCCAACGGCGCGATCGAGGCGTTCGGGCGCGGCCTGGCGGTCGACCTGGCCCCCGTCAGGGTCAACGTGATCGCGCCGGGCACGATCGACGGCGACCTCTGGGCCCGGCGCCCCGCCCAGGTCCGCGACGCCGCCTTCGCCGGCCAGGCCGCCGGCTCGCTGGCCGGCCGCCCCGGAACCCAGGCCGAGATCGCCCAGGCGGTGCTGTTCCTGCTGACCAACGGCTTCACCACAGGAACGACGCTGTTCGCCGACGGCGGCTACAGCCTGCGCTGATCGCCCCAAGGCCACGCTTACGTCACGTCACCAGTTGCCAGGAGCGCGCAAGCCAGGGCCTTATGCGGCCCCGCTTTCTGTACGAAGGGTCCGTCGATGGACGTTTCCGCCTCCGGCCATGCCGCCGCTCTGTGGGCCGGCCTGCATGTCTTTCTGCTGCTGGTGATGTCGCTGCTGGTCGTGCGCCTGCGCCAGAAGCACAAGGTGGCCCTGGGCGACGAGGGCATTCCGGAGCTGGCCCGCGCGGTGCGCGCCTTCGGCAACGCCAGCGAATACATTCCCACGGGCCTTGGCGTGCTGGCCGTGCTGGCCGTGGTCGGCGCCCCGGCCATCGCCGTGCATGGCGTGGGCCTCGTCCTGTTCGCCGGTCGCCTGATCCACGCCGTCGGCCTGTCGCGCAGCGGCGGCGCCTCGGTGCCGCGCGCCGTGGGCATGATCTGCACCTGGCTGGCCTACGTGTTCGGCGGCGTCATCCTGCTGCTCTACGCGATCCCCTAAATCCCGAGGGCGGCGCTTGCCCCGCTCCGCCCGCCTCGCCATAAGACGCCATGGACGAAAACCTGTTGCATGACGTCGTCGCCGCCGCGCGCAAGGCCGGGGCCGACGCCGCCGAGGCCGTGTTCGCCGAGCGCCAGTCCCTTTCCGTGGGCGTGCGCCTGGGCGAGCTTGAGGAAGTCGAACGCGAGGAGGCCAAGGATCTTGGCCTGCGCGTCTTCGTCGGCCGCCGCAGCGCCACCGTCTCCGGTTCCGACGTCAGCCCCGAGGCCCGCGCCAAGCTGGTCGAGCGCGCCGTCGCCATGGCCCGCCTGGCGCCGGAGGATCCCTATGCCGGCTTCGCGCCGCAGGATCGGCTGGCCAAGGGCCCGTTCCCCGATCTCGACCTGGTCGACGCCTACGAGCCCTCGGCCGAGACCCTGGAAGACCAGGCCCGCGCCGCCGAGGCGGCCGCCCGCGCCATCGAGGGCGTGACCAATTCCGACGGCGGCTCGTCGAGCTGGAGCTCGACCGTCTGGCGCCTGGTGACCAGCGACGGCTTCTCGGGCCAGCACGCCGCCACGGGCTTCGGCGTCTCGGCCAGCGCCATCGCCGGCGAGGGCGCGGGCATGGAGCGCGGCGGCGAGGGCCGGTCGGTGCGGCATGCAGAAGACCTGCCCAGCCCCGAGGCCATCGGCGCCAAGGCCGGCCAGCAGGCCGTCGCGCGCCTGGGCGCGCGCAAGATCGGCTCGACCACGGCCCCGGTGATCTTCGAGAACCGCCTGGCCATGTCGCTGATCAGCCCGCTGGTCGGCGCCATCTCGGGCCCGGCCATCGCCCGCGGCACCTCGTTCCTGAAGGACAAGCTGAACCAGCGCATCTTCGCCGCCGGCGTGCAGCTGACCGACGATCCGCACCGCGTGCGCGGCCTGGGCTCGGCCCCGTTCGACGACGAGGGCGTGACCACGGTGCGCCGCGCCCTGATCGACGACGGCGTGCTGACCACCTGGCTGCTCAACAGCGCCAGCGCCCGCCAGCTTGGCCTGGAGACGACGGGGCACGCCTCGCGCGGCTCGGCCGGGGCGCCGGGCGTGTCGACCCACAACCTGACCCTGGAGCCGGGCGAGCTGGATCTGGCCGGCCTGATGGGCCAGGCCAAGGACGGCCTCCTGGTCACCTCGATGTTCGGCCCCTCGCTGAACGGCAACACCGGCGACTGGTCGGTGGGCTGCTCGGGCTTCTGGTTCGAGAACGGCCAGATCGCCTATCCGGTCACCGAGATCACGGTCGCCGGCAACCTGATCGACATCTACGGCCGGCTGGTCGTGGGGGCCGACCTGGAACTGCGCGGCGCCAGCAACAGTCCGTCGCTGCTGGTCGACGCCCTGGCGATCGCGGGCAAATGATGAGCGACCTCGACCTGATCCTCGACGCGGCCCGCGAGGCCGGGGCCCTGGCCCTGGCGGCCCGGGCCAAGGGCGTGAAGATCTGGTCGAAGGACGGCGGCTCGCCGGTCACCGACGCCGACCTTGCCGTCGACGCCCTCCTGAAGGCGCGTCTGCGCGCGGCGCGGCCCGACTACGGCTGGCTGTCGGAAGAGACGGTCGACGACCCGGCCCGCCTGGCCACCGGCCGCCAGTTCGTGGTCGACCCGATCGACGGCACCGTCGCCTTCATGAAGGACAAGCCGTGGTTCGCCGTCTCGGTGGCGGTGGTCGAGAACGGCCGGCCCATCGTCGGCGTCGTCCACGCCCCGGCCCTGGACGAGACCTACGCCGCGACGGCCGGCGGCGGCGCGACCCTGAACGGCGCGGCCCTGGCGCCCAGCCTGTCGACCGCGCTGGACGGCGCGGCGATGCTGGGCGACGCCAAGATGTTCGCCCATCCGGCCTGGCCCGAGCCCTGGCCGCCGATGCGGGTCGAGAGCCGCAACTCGATCGCCTACCGCATCTGCCTGGTGGCGGCCGGCGCCTTCGACGCGGCCATCGCCCTGACCCCCAAGAGCGAGTGGGATCTGGCCGCCGCCGACCTGATCTGCGGCGAGGCCGGAGCGTTGCTTACCGATCACCTCGGCCGAAAATTCGCCTACAATCGGCCGAATCCGACGGTTCCGAGCCTGGTTTGCGCGAATAGGGCGCTTCACCCGTTGATCCTGTCACGCGTCGGGCATATCGACCTGCCATAATCAAAAACTCCGCAGGATCTTGCTCCCCCATGTCCGACAAGCAGCTTCTTCATATCGTGATCGGTGGCGAACTGAAGGATGTCGCCGGCACCGAATTCCGCGACCTGTCGCAGGTGGATTTCGTCGGCGCCTACGCCACCTACAACGAAGCCTACGCCGCCTGGAAGTCGAAGGCCCAGGCCACCGTCGACAACGCCCACGCCCGCTACTTCATCATCCACGCCCACAAGCTGCTGGATCCGAGCGTGGCTTAAGAGCGGATCCTTCTCCCCTTGCGGGAGAAGGTGTCATCCGCAGGATGACGGATGAGGGGTCGAAAGGCCTGTCCGCAGAGCTCTTCTCCCGGAGTTCTGAGAGACCCCTCACCCGACCTCCCTCCGGGAGGCCACCCTCTCCCGCAAGGGGAGAGGGAAGACTTCATTCCCGCCGCAGCAGCTTGTCGGTCAGCACCTTGCCCAGCATGCCGGCGCGGAAGGTCTTCTTCATCTCGACCGGATCGTAGTCGTCGCTGTCGACCCACTGGGTGAAGGTCAGGCCCTTGGGGGCGCCCTTCTCCAGGTACTGGTCGAAGGTGTAGTCGAGCACCCCGGTGTTGCCCTCCTTGATGTGGAGGTAGCGGCCCGACAGCTGCTTCTTGGCCTCCTCGATCGGCAGGCCCAGGCGATAGTGGGCGTAGAGCACGCTCATGATGCCCGCCCGGTCGGCGCCCGACTTGCAGTGGATCAGGGCCGGGTACTCGATCGTCTCGAACAGTTCCTTGGCGCCGTGCACCCGTTGGCGGATCGGCACCTCGCGCGAGGTGATCACGAAGTCGACCATCTTGATGCCCAGGCGCTCGCAGGCGTCCTTCTCCAGCGCGTAGAAGCTGCCGTCGAAGCCGCCGCGCAGGTTCACGACCGTCTTGATGCCCTGCTTCTTCCACCAGGCCAGCTGGAACGGCCAGGGCTGGTTGGTGCGCACCAGTTCGGGGCTCACCCAGTGGGCGTTGGTGAAGCCCACGCGCAGATAGGCGTGGTCGTTCCACAGGAAGTGGAGATAGGTCTTGAAGCGCCCCCAGCGCGTGGAAAGGTCGTAACCGGCCAAGTGGCGATCCTCTGAAAACGCGCCTAGATACGTCTCGCCGGGCTCATTTGCAAAACCCCGCGTCGTTTTGCTGCCGCAGTGCGGCGCCGGTGTCCTTGACAGTCCTCCTCCGAAATCCGACCCCTCGCCCATGACCGAAACCCCCGCGACCGAGCTTTCCAACCGCGCCCTGGCCGCGCGGGTCTGGCGCGACTACCTGCGGCCGCGCTGGAAGGGCTTCATGGTCTCGGTCGTCTGCGCGGCGCTCGTCGCCTGCCTGACCGCGCTGCTGCTGTGGCTGGTCGGCCCGGCGGTGGACAAGCTGATCACCCACCCGACGCGGCAAGCCATCTGGACCATCCCCCTGGCGATCGCCTGCATCGCCGTGGTCCGCGCCGTCTTCCAGGTGCTGCAGGCCCGGATCATCAACGGCATCGGCAACGGCATCGTCGGCGACGTCCAGGTCGGGCTGTTCGGGCGGCTGGTCCGCGCCGACCTGGCGCGGCTGCGCGGGGCGCATTCGGGCTCCTACGTCGCCTCGGTGCTGTACGACGCCGGCCTGATCCGCGAGGCCTCGACCACGGGCGTGGTCAACTACGTGCGCGAGAGCCTGGTGGTCATCGGCGCCATCGGCACGATGTTCTACTACGACCCGATCCTGACCGGCGCGGTGCTGCTGATCGCGCCGGTGGTCAGCCTGATCACCCGCCGCTTCTCCAAGAAGACCACCAAGGCCGCCAAGGGCGCGATGGGCGAGACCTCGGCCCTGTCGACGGCGATCATGGAAAGCCTGGACGGCATCAAGATCGTCAAGATCGAGAACCGCGAGGCCGACGAGGAGGCCCGGGTCGGCGAGGTGATCGCCCGCCGCCAGAAGCACCTGGTCAAGGGAAGCAACGCCAAGTCGATGGCCGCCCCGGCCACCGAGGCCTTCACGACGATCATCGTCGCGCTGGTGCTGCTCTACACCGGTTGGCGCGCCATGACCGGCGGGATCACCGCCGGCGACTTCACCGCCTTCCTGGGCGCGCTGATGGCCGCGGGCCAGTCGCTGCGCCAGGTGACCAACCTGCAGACGGTGATGGCCGAGGGCTTCACCGCCGCCCGCCGCCTGTTCGCCGCCCTCGACGTCGCGCCGACGATCGTCGAGCCCGCCGGCGCCCCGGCCCTGCCGCCGGGCGACGGCTCGGTCAGCCTCGACCATGTCGACTTCGCCTACGGGGAAGGCGCGCCGGCTCTGTCGGATGTGTCGTTGCGGGTGCGAAAGGGCGAGACCGTGGCCCTGGTCGGCCCGTCGGGCGGCGGCAAGAGCTCGATCCTCAACCTGATCCCGCGCTTCTATGACGTGACCGGCGGCGCGGTCAGCATCGACGGCCATGACGTGCGCTCGGTGACCCTGGCCAGCTTGCGCGACCGCATCGCCCTGGTGACGCAGGAGCCGTTCCTGTTCGACGACACCATCCGGGCCAACATCGCCTACGCCAAGCCGGGCGCGACCGACGCCGAGGTCGAGGCCGCCGCCCGCCAGGCTGCGGCGCACGACTTCGTCTCCGCTCTGCCGGAAGGTTACGAGACCCGGGTCGGCGAGGCCGGGACGCGGCTGTCGGGCGGCCAGCGCCAGCGCATCGCCATCGCCCGGGCCTTCCTCAAGAACGCCCCGATCCTGCTGCTCGACGAGGCCACCAGCGCGCTCGACACCGAGAGCGAGGCCCTGGTGCAGGCGGCGCTGGAGCGGCTGATGGCCGGCCGCGCCACCATCCTGATCGCCCACCGCCTGTCGACCGTGAAGCACGCCGACCGCATCTACGTCATCGACAAGGGCAAGGTGGTCGAGACCGGGACCCATGCCGGCCTGGTGCGCGCCAAGGGCCTTTACGCGCGGCTGGCCAAGGCGCAGGACCTCGACCACGCTCCCCTTTCCGGTTCCGAGGAGACCGCCTCTTGAGGCCTCTGCGTTCCCCCCTGGTCATCAAGGTCCTGTCCTCGATCTTCGCCGGCTATTCCAAGCTGGTCTTCTCGACGCTGCGAATGACGGTCGAGGGCCAGGACAAAGCCGAGGCCGTGTGGGCCCAAGGGCGCACCAAGGGCACGGGCGCGATCCTGTGCTTCTGGCATTCGCGCATTCCGATGTCGCCGCTCAGCTGGCCGCAGAGCCCGGCCCGCCAGGACATGCGCGCCCTGATCTCGCTGTCCAATGACGGCGAGTTCATCGCCCGCACCGTCGAAAAGCTCGGCTTCCCGTCGATCCGCGGCTCGTCGGCCAAGAAGACCGACCTGGCCAAGAACAAGCACGGCGAGCAGGCCTTCCGCGACATGGTCAAGTGGGTGAAGGACGGCGGCGGCATCGCCATCACGCCGGACGGCCCGCGCGGCCCGGCCGAGCATATGGAGAAGGGCACCCCGTCCCTGGCCCGCGTCACCGGCGCGCCGGTGATCTTCGTGGGCCTGGCCGCCAAGCCCTGCATCCGCCTGGGGTCGTGGGACGCCACCCTGATCCCGCTGCCCTTCGCCAAGGCCGCCATGGTCTGGGACGGCCCCACGGGCGCGGGGCGCGGCGATGATCCCGAGGCCCTGGCCGAGGACTGGGCCGACCGCCTGTCGGCCGTGACCCGCCGGGCTGAGGAGATCGTGGGGCTCGACGACTGAACCCCACGCTCCAGCGGCGGCTAGTTCTCCCGAGCGATCGGGTAGAGCAGGTGGCGGTCGTCGTAGAAGGGCGTGCGCTTGTAGAACCAGGCCAGGCGCGCGTCGGGATCGGCGGCGAACTTGGGCTCGGCGGCAAGCTTGGCTTCGAACTGCGCCTTCAGCGCCGGATCGGCGGCCATCATCTTCTCGGCCAGCGGCGCGATGGCGTAGGGCTCGATATATTCCACGCGGCTCAGCACCTCGGGGACCATGCCCCAGGCGAAGACGCTTTCGCTCGACTGCGGCTCGAGCAGCAGCACGACCAGATCGCCCAGCGGCTGGTCGGTCGACACCCGCACCGAGCCCTTGGGGAAGGTCCAGTCGCGCTTCTGCGTCGTCACCTGCTCGACGCTCATCTGCACGTGGCCCTCGTTGGCGCGCGGGGCGAGCTTGGGCTCGACCAGACGCAGCATCTCGACTGCGACGCTCCTGGGCGCGTCCAGGGTCTCGACCTTCACCCCGTGCAGCTTCAGCCGCTCGATGATGTCGGCGCGATAGCTGGGCACCCAGTAGGCCTTCGGACGGGCCAGCTGCAGCGTCGGGTGCGAACCGTAGAACGGCAGCTGCCAGAGCTCGGGGTCGGGCTGCCCCAACCAGCGGATCTCGGTCTTGCCCGAGGCGACGCTGTCATAGGTCTCGTAACGGATGCCCTTGAAGGCGCGGGTGACCGTCGGCTTGTCGTCGGCGACGAAGTTGGCCGGGATGGTCGCCGGGCGCAGGGCGCTGTCGGCGGCGACCGCGGTGCGCAACGACCCGCCCTTTTCGGCCAGCAGCTTCAGCGAGGTTTCGATGAAGACGTAGGTGCCCAGCACCCGCTGGGCGTGGGGTTTCAGGCTATGGTTCTCGATCAGGATGGTCGGCACGTGGGCGGCGCTGCCCCAGCCGTTGGAGAACCGCTCGCCGAGGCCGCCGTCCGACAGACCGGCCTTGGGGTTGCGCTCGTCGATCCCGAACACCAGCTCGCCCGGGATGTGGCCCTCGGCCTCCAGGCTCCTGTTCATCGCCGGCTTGAAGGCGTCGTCCAGCCACTTGGCCGTGGCCGGCGAGCGCGACCAGACGCCGTCCTCGCCGTTGTAGCCGTAGGTGACGTCGTACTGGTAATCCATGCCGTCGGTGACGTGGACGTCGACGTAAAGGTCGGCGTGATACTTGGCCTGAAGCCGCTTCAGCGCCTGCATCTCGGGCTGGTCGAGCTTCATGAAATCGCGGTTGAGGTTCTGGTTGGTGGCGGTGTTGCGCCAGCCCTGGATGCGCGGCCCGCGCTGGTTGGGGCGCGAATAGGGGCCCGAGCGCTCGTGGCCGTCGACCGACAGGATCGGGATCAGCACCAGGTTGACCTTGTCGAGCAGGCCGTCCTTCCCGTGGAAAGCCATGTCGCGCAGCAGCATCATGCCCGCGTCCTTGCCGTCGATCTCGCCGGGGTGGATGCCGCACTGGACGAGCAGCAGCGGCTTTTTCGGGTCCAGCTTTTCGCCGTCCTTGCTGGCGATGACGGCGAAGATCGGCCGGCCTTCGGGCGAGACGCCGAAGTCCTCGACGCGCACCAGCTTGCTGGCCTTGTCCAGCTTGTCGAACCAGGCGCGGGTGTCGACGTAGTTGGGCGAGAAGTCGTGTTCGGGATCGGCCTCGAACGCGGTGACCCACGGATCGGACGCGTCGCGGATCAGCGCCTGGCTGGCGCCTTGCCAGTGCGGGGCCGGGGGCAGGAAGGCTTGGTCCCAGGGGGCTTTGGCGGCGGGGGTCTGGGCCATGGCGGGCGTTCCCAATGCAAGCAGGGCGAGGGTGAGCAGAGCGGTCGAGCGCATGGTGCTGTTCGTCGCGCCTCCAGGTGGCGATGGCAAGGGGTGAAGTCTTGTCGGCAGGCGGCGTAGGCGGCGAAAACCTCGCCCTTCGACAGGCTCAGGATGAGGTTTTTCTTCTGCCCGGCGTTCGGAAGTGGTCCTCACCCTGAGCCTGTCGAAGGGCGAGGGCCACGCACTGCGTCAGCCGCCGAACAGCGACCAGCCGCCCTTGTCGACCAGCGCCTTGGCCGAGCCGAAGATCTGCCAGCCCTGATAGGCCAGCAGCACGCCGAGCGCGGCGGTGACGATCCAGCGCCGGCGCGACAGGGCCGCGATCAGTGTCAGGATCATGAACATCGGGGTGCCTAGCCACAAACCGAGCGAGAGCCGCAGCTTGGCGATCTCGCCGTTCAGAAAGAGCAGACCTATGAACAGGAACAGGATCAGCAGGTTGGCGCCCATGACGCTGAGCAGCACCAGGCGCTTGCGGGTCCAGAAATGGTCGTCCAGGTCCTCGCCCGCCTTCAGCTCGCGCGGGAACACCTGGGTGGCGGCGACATAGAAGGTGCTGGCCACCACCAGGCCGACGATCAGCAGGGCGTAGTTGTAGGGCGCTGGGCGGAAGATCACCCAGGCCTGGTTCCAGAAGCTGGCGATGTCGATGGCCACGAACAGCGCCAGCAGCGGGGTCAGATAGCCGAACCGCACGTTACGCCGCTCGTGCAGCAGGCGGGCGAAGCCGCCCACCAGCTCGGCCACCGAGAAGCCCAGCAGCAGGCCGTAGAAGCTGAAGAAGAACTCGAATGGGTCCACGAAATCCCCCGATTTCAGACGCTATGGATTACTTGCCCTTCCAGATCGGCTTGCCCTCGCCGGGCAGGCCCAGGCGCGACCACTTCTCGCTGACCGCGTCGATCACCGACTGGTCCATGCGGATCTCCTCGCCCCATTCGCGATTGGTCTCGGGCTCCCACTTGTCGGTGGCGTCCAGGCCGATCTTGCTGCCCAGGCCGCTGACCGGCGAGGCGAAGTCGAGATAGTCGATCGGGGTGTGCTCGATCACCGTGATGTCCCGCGCGGGATCCATCTTGGTGCTGATCGCCCACATCACGTCCTTCCAATCGCGGGCGTTGATGTCGTGGTCCACGACGATCACCCACTTGGTGTACATGAACTGGCGCAGGTAGCTCCACACGCCCAGCATCACCCGCTTGGCGTGGCCCGGATAGGCCTTCTTCATCGACACCACGGCGATGCGGTAGCTGCAGCCCTCGGGCGGCAGCCAGAAGTCGACGATCTCGGGGAACTGCTGACGGATCAGCGGGATGAACACCTCGTTCAACGCCTCGCCCAGCACCGAGGGCTCGTCCGGCGGACGGCCGGTGAAGGTGGTGAGATAGATCGGGTCCTTGCGCATGGTGATCGCCGTCACCTGGAAGACCGGGAACTTCTCGACGCTGTTGTAGTAGCCGGTGTGGTCGCCGTAGGGGCCCTCGTCCTCGTACTCGTCGAGCAGGACGTGGCCCTCCAGCACGATCTCGGCCTGGGCCGGAACCATCAGCGGTACGGTCTTGCACGGCACGAGGTCGAGCTTGGCGCCGCGCATCAGGCCGGCGAACTGGTACTCCGAAAGGGTGTCGGGCACCGGCGTCACGGCGGCCAGGATGGTGCCGGGATCGGCCCCCAGCACGACGGCGCAGGGCAGGGGCTCCTTCTTGCCGGCCTTCTTGTGGCGGGCGTAGTGCTGGGCCCCGCCGCGGTGGGCCAGCCAGCGCATGATCGCCTTGTCCTTGCCCAGCACCTGCATGCGGTAGATGCCGAGGTTGAAGTCGTCCTCGCGGTCGTCGCTGGGGCCCTTGGTGACCACCAGGCCCCAGGTGATCAGCGGCGCCGGCTCGCCCGGCCAGCAGGTCTGCACCGGCAGCTTGGCAAGATCGATCTGGTCGCCGGTCAGCACGACCTCTTGCACGGGCGCCTTCTTGACCGTGCCCGGGCGCATCGACAGCACCGTCTTGGCCAGCGGCAGCATGTCGATGGCGTCCTTCAGGCCCTTAGGGGGCTGGGGCTGGCGCAGGAAGGCCAGCAGTTCGCCCACCTCGCGCAACTCGCCGGCGGTGGTGCGCGGCTCGCCGCCCAGGGTGACGCCCATGGCCACGCGCTTGACCGTGCCGAAGAGGTTGGCCAGCGCCGGCATCGGCGAGCGCGAGCCATCGGGCAGCAGCACGTGCTCGAACAGCACCGCCGGGCCGCCGGTGGCCAGCAGGCGGGTCTGGATCTCGGTCATCTCGAGCACGGACGAGACGGGTTCCTTCACCCGCACCAGCTCGCCCTGGGCCTCCAGCACGTCGATGAATTCGCGAAGCGAGCGGTAGGCCATGGGTACGGAAACTCCTGGAACGCGGCGGAACCTAGGGGTGGGCGGGCGTCGGGGCAAGGCGTGCAGAGGGGCGAAGCGGCAAGCTTCGCCCTAGTCGCGCCTTCATGGGTGTGCTCCCTTGCCAGCGCCTTTCAGAGTTGAGCGAAAAGACGCCATGACCGAGCCCGCGCCCGAGACCGTCGACCTCAAGGCCCAGCGCCGCGTCGCGGTCCTGCGCCTGGCCACGGGCCTGGTCCAGGGCCTGCTGCTGTTCGGACTGGACCACGCGGCCGCCCATCGGCTGTGGCCGGCGACCAGTCCGGCGCTGTTCATGGCCCTGGCGGCGGGCGTGTTCTTCACGCCGTTCGTGGTGCTGGCGGGGCTGTCCACCATGCGCCTTGGCCGGCTGGCGATCTGGAAGCTGGTCGCCTTCGCGGTCGCCGTGGGCCTGACCGGCTACGCCGCCAACGCGGCCAGGCTGCAGTACTCGTCCGAGGGCATGTGGCCGAACGGCGTGGTGGTCTATGCCGTGGCGGCCCTGCTGTTCATCGGCCACCACCTGGTGCAGCCGGCCGAGATGGAGCGGCGGCCGATAGCCCGCTTCGCCACCTATTTCGACGAGACCTGGAAGCACGGGGTGCAGCTGGCGCTGTCGATCCTGTTCACCGGCGCCTTCTGGCTGCTGCTGGTGCTGGCCTCGGCGCTGTTCTCGATGATCGGCGTCGACGCGATCAAGAAACTGATCGAGCAGGCCTGGTTCGGCTTTCCGGCCACGGCGGTGATGTTCGCCGCCGCCGTGCAGCTGACCGACGTGCGGGCCGGGCTGGTGCGCGGCGTGCGGACGGTATCGCTGACCCTGCTGGCCTGGCTGCTGCCGCTGATGGTGCTGATCGCCGCCGGCTTCCTGGCGACCCTGCCGTTCCAGGGCCTGGCGCTGCTGTGGGCCACCAAGAAGGCCGCGGCCCTGCTGCTGACGGCGGCCGCAGCCCTGATCGTGCTGACCAACGCCGCCTATCAGGACGGGACCGAGCAGCCGCCGAAGGTGCTGGCCTGGGCCGCGCGGATCGCCGGCCTGCTGCTGGCGCCGATCACCATCCTGGCCGCCTACGCCATCTGGCTGCGGGTGGACCAGTACGGCTTCACGCCCGATCGGGTGTATGGCGCGGCCTGCGTGATCGTCGCGGCAGGCTACGCCGTCGGCTATGCGATCGCGGCTCTCAAGCCCGGCGCCTGGATGAAGCCGCTGGAGGCGACCAACATCGCCATGGCCTTCGTCGCCATCGTCGTGCTGCTGGCGCTGTTCACGCCGCTCGCCGATCCCGCGCGGCTGTCGGTGAACAGCCAGGTGGCGCGCCTGGAAGCCGGCAAGGTCAAGCCCGAGGCGTTCGACTTCGAGTTCCTGCGTCTTCGCTCCGGGCAGCGCGGCGTGAAGGCGGTCGAGGCGCTGGAGAAGCACGCCGATCCGGCCATCGCCCGGGCGGCCAGGGCCGCGCCCAAGACGTGGCAGGAGGCCGCCGATCGGCGCGCAGCCTCAGCCGCCCGCGAAAACCCCATCTTCGCCAACGCCAACAAGGCCGCTCTGAAGAAGGTTCAGATGCTGCCGGCCGGCCAGGTGCTGCCGGCCGATTTCGTGGCCCAGTTCACCGCGCTCGGCGCGCCGCCGTTGTCTGGCTGCGGCCTGGCCCCGGACACCTGGTGCATCGGCACGTTGGTTCAGATCGACGGCGCGGGCGATCCCGAACTGCTGCTGTCGAGCGGCTACGACATCGTCATCCATCGGCGCGACGAGACCGGACGGTGGCGGGAATACGGCCAGGTGACCCTGTCCAGTTGCCCGACCTACAACATCCGCGACGTCTTCGCGGCCGGACAGCTCAAGCCCCTGCCGCCGTCGCTGCCTGACCTGGAGATCGCCGGTCAACGCCATCACATGACGCTGGGCCAGCCAGGCTGCGAGCGCAGGGAGCCGCCGGAGGCCAAGCTGGCGCCGCCGCCGGAAAAAAAGGCCGCGGGGTAAGTCGGTCAACCTGCTGGCGGTGACGCCTTAAGCGCCCTCGCTGACCGCGTTCAGCCTGGCATAGACCCCGCCCGCCGCCTTGAGGTCGGCGTGGCGGCCTTCCTCGACGACGCGGCCGTTCTGGAACACCAGGATGCGGTCGGCGCCGCGCACGGTCGACAGCCGGTGGGCGATGACGATCGTGGTGCGGCCCTGCATCAGGGCCTCGRCGGCCTCCTGCACCAGGGCCTCGGTCTCGACGTCCAGCGACGAGGTGGCCTCGTCCAGCACCAGGATCGGGGCGTCGGTCAGGAAGGCGCGGGCGATGGCCACGCGCTGGCGCTCGCCGCCCGACAGCTTGATGCCGCGCTCGCCGACCAGGGTGTCGTAGCCGTGCGGCAGCTTCAGGATGAAGTCGTGGGCGCGGGCCTTCCTGGCCGCCTCCACCACCTGGTCGAAGGTGGCGTCGGGGCGGCCATAGGCGATGTTGTCGAGCAGGGAGCGGTGGAACAGCGCCGGGTCCTGCGGCACCACGGCGATGGCGCGGCGCAAGGATCCTTGCGTCACGCGCGCGACGTCCTGGCCGTCGATCAGGATCCGCCCGCCCTGCAGGTCGTGCAGGCGCTGGATCAGCTTGACGAAGGTCGACTTGCCCGAGCCCGTCGGGCCGACCAGGGCCACCTTCTCGCCCGGCGCGATCTCCAGCGAGAAGCGGTCGTAAAGCGGCGCGCCGGCGTTGCGATAGGCGAAGGTCACGCCCTGGAAGGCGATCTGGCCGGGTCCGGGAACGAAGGCGGGCGCGCCGGGAGCGTCGGCGATCTGCGGCGGCAGGGTGGCCCAGGCGGCGGCGTCCTCGCTGTCGTCCAGGCCCTTCTGCAGCATGCGGATGTTCTCGCCCATGTTGCGCAGATAGCCGCTCATCAAGAGGAAGGCGGTGATGGCGAAGGCGACGTCGCCGGGGCCGGCCTTGCCCTGCAGCCAGCTCCATACCATGGCCCCCGACAGGCCCGCCTGCAGCAGCACCAGCAAGAGGTTCTGGCCCAGCCACACGTCGGTGAAGCGGTTCCAGGTGACCATCACCGCATCGCGCCAGGCGGCGGTGACCTGGGCCAGGCGCTCGGTCTCGCGGGCCTCGGCGCCGAAGGCCTTGACGGTGGGGTTGGAGGTGACCGCATCGGCCAGGGCCCCGCCGATGGCGGAATCCAGGGCGTTGGACTTCAGGTTCGACGGGCGGACATAGCGCTCGGTGACCCACAGGTTCACCGCCAGGTACAGCACCACCACGACCAGCGAGATGGCGCCGGCCAGCGGCTGGCGCACCAGCATCATCACCGACAGGCCGATCAGCACGATCAGGCTGGGCGCCAGCCAGATGGTGAAGGCGTCGGTGACGCTGTCATAGCCCCACATGGCGCGGGTCAGCTTGCGCACCGTCGCGCCGGCGAAGCTGTCGGCGTGCCAGTCGGACGAAAAGGCCTGCACGCGGGAGAAACCCTCGTTGGTCATCTCCTCCATGTTGCGCGCGGCCAGCGGAATCCAGAACCGGTGGGCGACGTTGCGGATCAGCGAGAAGGCCAGGTAGACGCCGACGAAGGCGGCCCACGCGCCCCAGGCCTGACCCTTCTGTCCGGCGGCGACCACGTCGATCAGCTTGCCCGAGGCCCAGGGCAGGGCCAGGTCGAAGGCCACGGCGATCAGGGTCAGGGTGACGCCGGCGGCGAAGATCGCTTTGCGGCGCAGCCAGAAGCGGGCCAGGAAGCCCAGCACCTGCACGTTCGACAGCGCCCGGCGCCTGCCCCCGTTGTCGTCCCCCTGGTCGTCCGTGTCGTCGAAATCGCTCATGGGCGGCTAGATAGGCCTGTTGGCGGGGATAAGGAACGACCTGCCGACGGCCTGTTGCCAGGTTTCGGCCTGGACATTCCTTTCGATCGCCCCGCGTCTGACGCCTTGCAGGGTCACACGGCCGCGTCGCTCAGCACCATGGCGAAGGGAACCTGCGCCCCGTCGCGGGTCACATAGCCGCTGACCAGCTTGTGGCTGGGGTCGAGCACGCCCAGGTCGACGTCCTCGGTGGGGAACACCACCGTGCGACGGTCGCCGACGCAGACCACCAGTTCGTAGCCGTCGTAGGCGCGCTGCGACATGGCCTTGATGCGGCGGTAGTAGGGCTCGCGCTTCCAGGCGGCGGGCCTGCCTGGATCGACCACCACGTTCAGGCGCTTGCCGTCGCGGTCGGGATACATGACGAAACCGGCCTTGTCGGGCCGCCAGGCGTCGTCCAGCTTTTCCGAGCTCAGCCACAGGCAGTGGAAGTCGCGGCAGGCGCCGGGGCGGGTCTCGTAAGACCCGCAGCCGCCTCCCTTGCGGAAGCAGCCGCACCAGACGCCATCGGGCTTGGCCAGGGCCTCGATGGCCAGCACCTTGCAGCACAGGCCGCAGGAACCGCACGTCCGTTCGTCCATGTCGCTTCCCCCGAGCCCGGCCGATCGTCAGGCGTCGGAGTTTGAAAGCGATGTGTGACGGTTTTTGCGGGGGGCGGGCTGAGGGATCCTCCCCTATGGCAGGCGATCGGCGGGAGGGCGGCCATCGCTCGCGGCAGCTGAAAACGGCCCCCTCCGGCCCTCCGGGCCACCTCCCCCAGAGGGGGAGGATTTATTGCGCCGAGATGCTCCCCCTCTGGGGGAGCTGTCGCGAAGCGACTGAGGGGGTCACTCGAAGCCGGTGGCGCTCCAGACGGCCAGTTCGTTGCCGGCCGGGTCGATGAAGTGGAAGCGGCGGCCGCCGGGGAACTCGAAGATCGGCTTCACGATCACGCCGCCGGCGGCGACGACCTTGGCCTCCATGGCTTCCAGGTCGTGGGCGTAGAGGATGACCAGCGGCTTGGCCGGCTCTTCGGTGATGTCGCCCACGAAGCCGCCGTCTGCGCCCTGGCCCTCGAAGGCGGTGTAGCCGGGGCCGTAGTCGGTGAAGCTCCAGCCGAAGGCGGCCGCGTAGAAGGCCTTGGTCGCCGGCAGCTCGCCGCCCGCCCACTCGATGTAGTCGATCTTGCCGTCTTCGCGCATGGGCGTATTCCTCAGAATGTTCTTATTATGTTCTAACTTCCGCTCAGGGCAGAGTCCAGACGCTGGTGCGCTTGATCGCCAGGTCTTCCAGTTCGCGGGTGGTGGGCACCTGGTACTCGGCCAGCTTTTCCAGGCCGTCCTTGGGGAAGTAGGTGCGGCCAGGGTCGCCGATCAGCACGCTGGCCCCGGCCGCGCGGCCCTGCGCCAGCCAGGCCATGACCGCCTGGGCCATTGGTCCCTCGTAGCAGATGTCGCCGGCCAGCAGCACGTCGGCCGGCGGCGGCGGGGCGTCGAGCAGGTTCTCGTCGGTGAAGGCGATCTCGACGCCGTTGGCCGCCGCGTTCAGCCCGACGGCCGCCTCGCAGAAGACGTCGATGTCGGCGGCCAGCACGCTTTTCGCCCCCGCCTTCATCGCCGCGACGGCGACGATGCCCGAGCCGGTGGCGAAGTCGATCACGGTCTTGCCGCGCACGATCTCGGGATGGTCCAGCACGTAGCGCGCCAGGGCCTGGCCGCCGGCCCAGGCGAAGGCCCAGAACGGCGGCGGCAGGCCGATCTCTTCCAGCGCTTCCTCGGTCAGCTTCCACAGCGGCGTGATCTCGTCGGCCAGATGCAGCACCAGCTCGGGCGCGTGCGGCGTGGGCAGCAGGCGGGTGTTGTCGGCGATGAAGGCCCGGCGGCCTTCCAGGGTCTGGACGATCATGGGCGGGTTATAACCGCTTTGCGGCGTGCGAGACCCCCTCAGTCGGCTTTGCCGACAGCTCCCCCAGAGGGGGAGCATCTTGCGCGGCGCTGTTAGATCCTCTCCCTCTGGGGGAGGTGGCCCGGAGGGCCGGAGGGGGCTTACGCCGTCACCTTGCCCGACGCCGCCTTCAGCACGGCCAGATAGCCCGGCGCGGTCAGCATCCCTTCGGTCAGGCCTTTCTCGGCCAGCAGCCGGTGCGCGCGGGGGAGGTTCCAGCACGGCACGTGCATGAACAGGTGGTGCTCGGCGTGGAAATTGACGTGGTAGGGGGCCACCAGGGCCCGCTCGAGCCAGTTGGCGCGGGTGGTGCGGGCGTGGCGGAAGGGGTTCGGCTCGTCCTTGGCCACCAGGGCGTGCTCGGCGATGTTGCGCAGGCGGGTGACCAGCGGGAACCAGGTGGCCATCGGGACTAGCCACAGCGCGAGCCACGCCCACCACAGGCCCGCCGCGCTGAGCGCGACCAGCATGGCCAGGTTGATCAGCAGGAACCGCTTCTGGACGGCAGCCGCGCGGGCGAAGATCGCGCCCGGGGCCTGGCCGTGCTGGCGCTTCTTCAGGCCCGCGATGATCGGCCCCAGCCGCTGCTTGAAGAAGGTCTGGCCCGTCAGGTCGCGGATGATCTTACGGCGCAGCGAGGCCCGGGTGGTCGGGAACGGCGCCGACAGCACGAGGTCCGGGTCCTCGGCCTGCTGGGCGAACTTGTGGTGGGTCAGGTGATAGGGGCGGTAGGCGTTCAGCGAGGCGCCCAGCGGGGCCGCACACAGCCACTCGCCCAGCCAGTCGTTGACCTTGAGATTGGGGTGCAGGCCGCCGTGCGCGGCCTCGTGCATCAGGATCGCCAGCCCCAATTGGCGCGCGCCGATCAGCATCACCGCGACGACGTAGGTCAGCGGGTTGGGCCAGACCACGAAGAGGGCTCCGGCCGCCAGGATCACCCCCCAGGCGTGGGCGATCATGGCGATCCCGCGCCAGGACGAGCGCGCCGACAGGCGGGCCCAGTCCTCGGGCGCGAACAGCTCCTGCGGCTTGATGCGAGCGGCGACGGCCATGGAACGGATCATCGCACATTCAGGTTCAGCCCGACAGAATGCCGTTAGGTCAGGCCCGTTTCCGGAGGATTTTCATGCGCTTGTTCGTCGCCGTCGCCCTTGTCTCGCTCGGGCTCGCCGGGGCCGCGCACGCCGCCAGCTTCGACTGCGCAAAGGCCCGGCGGGCCGACGAGCGGGCGATCTGCGCGGACCGCGGGCTGGACAACAAGGACGTGCGGATGAGCGTGCTCTACGACATCAACAAGCGCACCATGGGCATGGGCGCGCGCGGCGCGCTGATGGACGGCCAACAGGCCTGGCTGAACGATCGCGCGACCTGCAAGGCCAATCGCGCCTGCCTGAACCGGGCCTATGACCGGCGGTTGGGCGAGCTGGAGCGATCGATGGAGCGGATCTACCGCGCGGGGCCGTTCTAGAACCCTGCCGGGGTCCACAGGCCCGCCACCAGGGCCAGCACCAGGATCGCGCCGGCCTGGGCGTTGGACTTGAAGATCTTCAGCGCGCCGGGACCGTCGTCGACGCGCACGGCCACGGCCTGGCGCGACAGGTGCAGGCCGAAAAGGCCCAGCAGCGGCAGGTACAGCGGTCCCAGGCCTCCGACCCAGGCGGCGGCCAGCGCCAGCGCGAAGGCCAGGACGTAGAAGATCGCCACCCCCTCGCGGACCTTGGAGCCGAGGCGGCGGGTCGACGACTTCACCCCGGCCAGGGCGTCGTCCTCGATGTCCTGGATGGCGTAGATCGTGTCGTAGCCCAGGGTCCAGAAGATGCCCGAGGCGTAGAGCAGGGCGGCCGACCAGCTCAGCGTGTGGGTCGCGGCGGCGTAGCCCAGGAGGGCGCCCCAGTTGAAGGTCAGGCCCAGCCACGCCTGCGGCCACCAGGTGATGCGCTTCATGAACGGGTAGCCGGCCACCAGAAGCAGCGAGGCCACGCCCAGGCCGATGGCGACCCAGCCCAGGCAGATCAGAATGAGGAAACTCGTCAGGCTGCAGCCGACCAGGAACAGCCAGGCCTGCTTGACGGTGATCAGGCCGGCCGGGATCGGGCGCAGGGCGGTGCGGGCCACCTGGGCGTCGAAGTCGCGGTCGACGATGTCGTTGAAGGCGCAGCCGGCCGCCCGCATCAGCGCCGCTCCGACGAAGAAGGCGATCAGCAGCCAGGGATTGGGCAACTGGCCCTTCTCGGCCGCGGCCAGGGCGATGCCCTGCCAGCCGGGCAGCATCAGCAGCCAGATGCCGGCCGGGCGGTCGAAACGTCCGAGCTTGAGCCAGGGGCGCAAGCGCTCGGGAGCGTAGCGGTCGACCCAGTTGGCGGCGGCGGCGTCGGGCAGGATGGCGGTCATGCGGCTTGGCTTAAACCGCCGCGCCCGCCGGGTCGAGCCGATGCGTCCTTCCAAGAACCACGTGATCGCCCGCGCTATGGTTCGATAAATTTCTCCGATCTTACGGAGAAAAACGATCAATTGGATTTATCGAACGCCGCCCGCGACAGTGGCGTTACGGAATTCGACGAGGGCGACATGACCAAGACCATCCTGACCACCACGGCCGGCGCGCCCGTCGCGGACAACCAAAACAGCCTGTCGGCCGGCCCGCGCGGCCCCCTGCTGATGCAGGACTACCAGCTGATCGAGAAGCTGGCCCACCAGAACCGCGAGCGCATCCCCGAGCGCGTGGTCCACGCCAAGGGCTCGGCGGCCTACGGTACGCTGACCATCACCCACGACATCAGCGCCTGGACCAAGGCCAAGGCCCTGCAGCCGGGCGCGACGTCCGAAGTGCTGCTGCGCTTTTCGACGGTGGCGGGCGAGCGCGGCGCGGCCGACGCCGAGCGCGACGTGCGCGGCTTCGCCCTCAAGGTCTATACCGAGGAGGGCAACTGGGACCTGGTGGGCAACAACACCCCGGTGTTCTTCATCCGCGACCCGCTGAAGTTCCCCGACTTCATCCGCACCCAGAAGCGCCATCCGGTGTCGAACCTGCGCTCGCCGACGGCGATGTGGGACTTCTGGAGCCTGTCGCCTGAAAGCCTGCACCAGGTGACGATCCTGTTCTCGGACCGCGGCCTGCCGCAGGGCTATCGCCATATGCACGGCTTCGGCAGCCACACCTACAGCTTCATCAACGACGCCAATGAGCGCGTCTGGGTGAAGTTCCACTTCAAGTCTCAGCAGGGGATCCGCACCTGGACCAACGATGAGGGCAATGCGGTGATCGCGGGCGACCGCGAGAGCGCCCAGCGCGACCTGTTCGAGGCCATCGAGGGCGGCGACTACCCGCGCTGGACCCTGAAGGTGCAGATCATGACGGAAGCCCAGGCCCGCGAGACGGCCTTCGATCCGTTCGACCTGACCAAGGTGTGGCCGCATGCCGACTTCCCGCTGATCGAGGTCGGCGTGCTGGAGCTGAACCGCAACCCGGACAACTATTTCGCCGAGGTCGAGCAGAGCTCGTTCTCGCCGTCGAACATTGTGCCCGGGATCGGCTTCTCGCCGGACAAGGTGCTGCAGGGCCGCCTGTTCGCCTATGCCGACGCGCACCGCTACCGGGTGGGCACGCACTACGAGGCGCTGCCGGTCAATCGTCCGCGCTGCCCGGTGAACCACTACCACGCCGACGGCGCCATGCGCTTCGATGCGCCGAAGCGGACGGAGGCCTGGTACGAGCCCAGCAGCTTCGGCGGGCCGGTGCAGGAACCGTCGGCCGCCGAGCCGCCGCTGCCCCTGTACGGCGACGCCGACCGCTTCGATCACCGGGTCGGCAATGACGACTACGCCCAGCCGGGTGCGCTGTTCCGGCTGATGAGCCCGGCCCAGCAGGCGGCGCTGTTCGACAACATCGCCGGCGCCATGCGGGGCGTGCCCGAGGCGATCGTCCGTCGCCAGCTGGTTCACTTCCACCGCGCCGACCCGGCCTACGCCGCGGGCGTCGCTTCCAGACTGGGGATCGCGTTCGACGCGGCCCCCATCGCCGCCGAGTAAACGCTCGCTCGGCGGCCCGAGGAGGACCGCCACTCGCCCAGCCCCGGCGGTCCTCCTCCACCCCATGAAAGGAGATGTCCGATGACCCGTCCCGACCGCACCGCCAATCGTTTCGCCGGCTGGAGCCTGCTGGCCCTGGGCGCCGCCGGCGGCGTCGTCTTGCCCCATCCGACCACCACGGCCCTGTGGTCGGCCTCGGCCCGGGCGTTCCGCCGGGCCGGCGACGAGGCGATGGTCTCGCGCCTGCTGTCGGCGACCAAGTTCGGCCCGCGCATTCGTCGCGGGCTGAAGCGGCCGACGGCGGGGATGCTGTATTACGGCCGGGCCGGGCTGGCTTGACGATCCTCCCCCTGAAGGGGGAAGCGGCTGCGGACGCGCCGCTGGAACTTCCCCCTCAGTCGCTTCGCGACAGCTCCCCCTTCAGGGAGAGCGTTTTAAAACCGCGGCCGGAAATCCCTCGGCGCCCACCCGAAATCCCTGACCGCGTCGGACGAGTCGAACGTCAGGTCCTGGCTCATGCGCGCGCCCATGGCCGCGGTGGCGCCGGGGAAGAACGGGCGGGCCAGGGTCAGGAGCAGGCCAAACAGCCAGGGCGGCAGAACGAGGATCGCCGGGCGACGGCCCAGGCCCTCGAACACCCGGCGGGCCATCTCGCGATAGGGCAGGGTCTCGCCGCCCACCAGGGCGTAGGCGCGGTCGCGGGCGGCCGGCGCCGTGGCGGCGGCGATGGCGCCGGCCGCCAGGTCGTCGGCGTGGACCGGCTGGCGCAGGCCCTCGCCCATCCCCGACAGCGGCAGCACCTTGAAGCGGCGGATCAGGCCGGCCAGGCGGCTGACATTGCCGTCGCGGCCCTCGGCATAGATCAGGGTCGGTCGCAGGATCGTCCAGGCCACGCCGTGTTCCCGGCAGAAGGCCTCGACAGCGTCCTCGGCGTCCGCCAGGGCCTTGGCCACGGCGCGCTCGGAGGCCTCGGGCGAGGTTTCCTTGGTGAAACGGCTGGTCGAGGAGAAGGCCACCAGGCGCTTCATGCCGCGCGCTTGCAAGAGCGGCAGCACGCCGGGCAGCAGCCAGATCGGCGACAGCGAGAACACCGTGGCCGCGCCCGGCAGCTGCTCGGCCAGGTCTTCGCCCTTGAGGTCGGCGTCGATCCAGCAGGCGTCTCCACCCGGAGGTCTCCGCGACAGGCCCATCGGCTCGTGGCCGGCGGCCTGCAGCCGGTCCATCAGGAACGTCCCGATCAGGCTGGTGGCGCCCAGCACGAGGATCGGCGTCTTCAGGGTGTTTTCCGCGCTCATGGTCCCTCTATAGTCGCGGAAAGGAAGCTTCGCCCATGCCCATCACCTATGACGAGGTCCGCGCCTTTGCTTTCGCCTTGCCGCTGGTCGCGGACGGGACGTCCTATGGCTATCCCTGCCTCAAGGCGAACGGCAAGTTCCTGACCCGGCTGAAGGAGGACGGCGACAGCCTGGTCCTGCCCGGCGTGCCGTTCGACGAGCGCGAGATGCTGATCGAGGCCGCGCCCGAGGCCTTCTATTTCACCGACCACTATCGCAACTATCCCATGGTGCTGGCGCGGCTGTCGGCGGCGGAGGCCGGAACCGTCACCCGCCTGCTCGAGCGCCACTGGCGCGCCTGCGTGCCGAAGAAGGTGCTCAAGGCCCATGACCAGCAGGCCTGATCGCGTCCGCTCCTGGCGCCTGATCGCCGCCGGCGTCGTCTGGTTCGGCGTCGTGCTGCAGTACGTCCTGATGGTGGCGGGCGAGGACGCCGCCCGGGCCGCGGTCTCGACCGTACGGTTCTTCAGCTACTTCACCATCCTCAGCAACATCGCCGTCGGGCTGGTGCTGGTCGCGCCGGGCCTGGCGCCGGGATCGCGGCCGGCGGGGTGGGCGCGACGCGCGGGGACCCGCGTGGCGGTCGGCGTCTACATCGCCGTGACCGGCGCCATCTATCACTGGCTGCTGGCCGGGCTGTGGGACCCCAAGGGCTGGCAGTGGGTCGCCGACACCCTGCTGCACACGGCGGCCCCGCTGCTCTACCTAGCCGACCTGCTGGCGGTCCCGCCCCGCGAGACCGCGCGCTGGGACCAGGCCTGGAAGGCGCTGGTCTTCCCCGCCGCCTTCGGCGCCTGGACGCTGCTGCACGGGGCGGTGTCGGGGTTCTATCCCTATCCGTTCCTCGACGTGGCCAAGCGCGGCTATCCCGCCGTGCTGGTGACCATGGTCGTGATGTCGGCCGGCTTCTACGCGCTCACGCTGCTGCTGACCGGCCTGCAGCACCTGCAACTTCGGCTGGCGAAGCCGGGCGCGGCGCCTATATCCGGCTGACCAGATTTTGCGGAGCTTTCCATGTCGAACCCCACCCCCGGCGTCCGTTCGGGCGACGTCGAGATCCCCGCCATCGGCCTGGGCACCTACCAGCTGGAGAACGGCCTAGCCCAGGGCGTGACCGAGAAGGCGCTGGAGCTCGGCTATCGCCATGTCGACACCGCCCAGATCTACGGCAACGAGCAGGACGTCGGCGCGGCCCTGGCGGCGACCGGCGTGGCCCGCGGCGATATCTTCGTCACCACCAAGGTGTGGATCGACAAGTTCGCCGACGGCGATCTGCAGCGCTCGGTCGACGAGAGCCTGAAGAAGCTGCGCGTCGACCAGGTCGACCTGCTGCTGCTGCACTGGCCCAAGCCCAAGCCGGCCCTGGCCGAGACCATCGCCGCCCTGAACGCGGTGAAGGCCGACGGCCGCACGCGGGCGATCGGCCTGTCGAACTTCCCCTCGGCGCTGTGGGAGGAGGCGGCCAGGCTGTCGGAGGCTCCGCTGGCCACCAACCAGGTCGAGTACCATCCCTATCTGTCGCAGAAGACCCTGCGGGCTGTCGCCGACAAGCTGGGCGCCTCGATTACCGCCTGGTCGCCCCTGGCCCAGGGCAAGGTCGGCGACGACCCGGTGCTGAAGGCGATCGGCGACAAGTACGGCAAGACGCCGGGCCAGGTCACCCTGCGCTGGCAGGTGCAGCAGGGCGTGGTCACCATCCCGCGCACCAAGAACCCGGCGCGCCTGGCCGAGAACTTCGCGATCTTCGACTTCGCGCTGACCAACGAGGAGATGGCGGCGATCTACGCCCTGGCGCGTCCGGACGGCCGCATCGGCGACTGGATCGACGCGGCGTTCCGGTGGGATGCGGAGTGACTTTTGAAGATGCTCCCCCTCTGGGGGAGCTGTCGCGGAGCGACTGAGGGGGTCCTCCCCTGACCCGCGCCCCCTTCACCCGCGAAGCGCCCGACGTCCGCCGCCAGGCCCTGGTCGCGGCGGCCGAGGCCGTGCTGGCGCGCGAGGGCGTGGCCGGGACTTCCGTGCGGACGATCTGCGCCGAGGCCGGTGTCTCGGCCGGCCTGCTGCGGCACTATTTCGAGGGCGTCGATGAACTGATCGCCGCCGCCTACGAGGCGGTGGACCAGCGGATCGACGCGGCGCTGGAGGCGGCAGTGGCCGGCGCCGGCCAGGCCCCTCGCGCCCGCCTGTCGGCCTATCTGGCGGCCAGTTTCGCCCCGCCGGTTCTGGACCCCGACCTGCTGGCGGCCTGGATCGGCTTCTGGGGGCTGGTGAAGACCAAGCCGCGCATCGCCGCCATCCACGCCGCCTCCTACGCCGCCTATCGGGCGCGGCTGGAGACCCTGCTGGCCGACTGCGGCGCGCGCGACCGGCGCCTGGCGGCCATCGCCCTGACGGCCATGGTCGACGGGCTGTGGCTGGAACTGTGCCTGGACCCCAGCACCTTCAGCCCGGGCGAGGCCGTGCTGGCGCTGGAGACGGCGGCCAAGGCCTGGCTGCCTTGAGAAAAAAGCCGCCCCGACGGATCGGAGCGGCTTCAAGTCGGCCTAGATTGGAATGGAAGGATCAGGCCGCGACGGCGGCGGCGCCGGCCAGGCCCTTGCGGCCCCAGGTCGGGCGGCGGGCTTCCGGCTCGGCCACGTGCACTTCGGCATAGCGGCCCTGGCTCGTCATGTGCCGGGCCAGAAGCTGGGCCAGGGCGACGGCTTCATGCTGGCTGGGGCACGAGCTGATCAGGTCGGGCGAGTCGTTCCAGGTCACGTGCCAGACGCCGGCGACGGGACGGACGTAGTAGTGGTTCGAGTCGGCCATGGGGAGGCTCCTGCATCGAGGCTGACGCCAGCTTTCCCCCACGGACCGCTTCGCGACAGCTGTTTCAATGCTGCACAGCAACATTGAGTTGCGGCGCACAATGCACGCACCGAGCCAGCCGCGAAATGGCTAATTCTCCGGCAAGGTTTCGCCCTTGTAGATAACTCCGCCCTTCATGACCTTGGCCACGTTCGCCAGCACGCCGACATCGGCCAGCGGATCGCCCGCCACCGCGATCAGGTCGGCGTAGCAGCCGGCCTGGGCGCAGCCGACGTCCTTGTCCTTGCCCATCAAAGCCGCCGCGCTGGTCGTCGCCGACTGGATCGCCTGCATCGGCGTCATGCCGTAGCGGACCATGTAGGGCAGCTGGCGCGCGTTCAGGCCGTGCGGATAGACGCCGGCGTCGGTGCCATAGGCGATGCGCACGCCCGCCTTCACCGCCTTGCGGAAGCCCTCGCGCTGGGCGTCGGTCGTCTCGCGGTTCTTGCGCAGGGTCTCGGCCGGCCAGCCGTTCTTCGTGCCGATCTCGTCGATGTAATCGCCGTTGTAGATGTCGGCGACCAGCCAGGCGCCCCTGGCCTTCATCAGGGCGATCCCCTCGTCATCGATCAGCGAGCCGTGCTCGATCGAGCGCACGCCGGCCCGAACGGCCACCTTGATCCCCTCGGCCCCATGGGCGTGGGCGGTGGCGTAGGTCCCGCGCTTGGCGGCCTCCTCGACGGCGGCCTCGATCTCTTCCTTCGAAAGCTCCAGCTGGCCGGGCTCGGTGCCGACGGTCAGCACCGCGCCGGTGGCGATCAGCTTCAGGAAGTCGGCGCCGTGCACCAGGATGTCGCGGGTCTTGCGGTGGGTGTCGGCCACGTCCTGCACCACGCCCCGGCGCATCTCGGCGGGAATGCCGACGTCGGCGGCGATGCCGGTCACCTCCCCGCCCCCGCCGGGCGTGGTCACATAGGCCCCGGCGACCGACATCCGCGGCCCGGGGACCAGGCCCTTGTCGATGGCGTCCCGCAGCGCCACGTCGCCGAACGCCCGCCAGGTCCCGACGTCGCGCACGCTGGTGAAGCCGGCCATCAGGGTCGAGCGGGCATGGGCCGCGCCGATATAGGCCTGCTCGGCGGCCGTGGTCAGCAGCGGCTCGGCGATGTTCTCGGTCTGCTCCTGGTCGACGATGTGGGTGTGCATGTCGATCAGGCCGGGCAGCACCGTCAGGCCCGACCAGTCGCGCACGGGCCCGTCGGTCGGCGCGCCGGTCCAGGCGCTCACGGCCGTGATCCGCTCGCCCTCGATCCGGATCAGGCGGTCGGTCAGCACCTTGCCGGCCACCGGATCGACCAGCCTGCCGGCCCGCACGTAGGAGACCTGCGCCAGGGCGGAGCCGGCCGCCAGCAGCGTCAGGGCGGCGACGCCCGCCGTCAGGGTCGAGCGCAGCATCATGGGTCGGTCCTCAGGCGCGCGCCGTACGGCGCATCAGGAGATGGACGGGAAGGCCGGCGGCCAGCAGCACCAGGCCCCACATCACGGCCTCCCTGCCGGCGCCGAACAGGGTGAAGACGGCGTAGAGGCCGGCCAGGATCGCCACCACGGTCAACAGGCGCGAGCCGGGAACCAGGCCCTTGGCCTGCAGCTTCAGCGCCGCCAGGGCGCAGGCCAGGTAGGTGAACAGCGAGGCCGTGGTCGCCAGGAGGGCGATGAAGGTGAAGAGGTCGGCCATCGACTTGGCGTAGTTGATCCCGACCAGTGCGGTCAGGAACACGCCCGAGACGAGGTGGGCCCGCACCGGCGTTCCCCTGCCCGACGACTTGGCGAGAAACTTCGGAAACACCCCGCCCCGGGCCATGGCGTAGGGCATCTCGCCCTGCAGCAGCACCCAGCCGTTCAGCGCCCCGAAGGCGCTGATGGCGGCGAAGGCGGCCACGGCCATGGCCGCGCCCGAGCCCCAGAACCGGCCGATGAACTCGGCCATCGGCGCGTTGGAGGCCTTCAGGGCGTCGGGGGGCGAAAGCAGCACCACCGCCGAGCAGACCAGCAGGTAGACGACGCCGGTGAAGGCCGCGCCGAACAGGGTGGCGCGCGGGATGGTGCGGGCCGGATCCTTGACCTTGTCGGCCGGTACGGTGGCCGACTCCAGGCCCAGCAAGGCCCACAGCGTCAGGGCCGAGGCGGCGACGAGGCCCGGGCCGCCCAGTTGCGCAGTATCGAGCGGCGCGGTGATCGCGGCGGCGCCGTCGCGGCCCAGCAGCCAGGCCGACAGGCCCAGCACCGCCGCCAGCGGCAGCAGCTTGAGCACCGTGGTCACCACCTGCACCTCGCCCGCCAGCCGCGCGCCCAGGCAGTTGACGCCGATCAGGCCCCAGATCAGGGCCAGCGTCACCAGCGCATGCAGGCCCGGCGTCTTGGCGATGCCGGGAACCAGGACGGAAAGATAGCTGACCGCGCCGGTGGCGATGGCCGCATTGCCCACCCACAGCGAGATCCAGTAGGCCCAGGCCACGACGAATCCCGCCGTCCGCCCGAAGGCCTCCTGGGTATAGGCGTAGGGGCCGCCCTCGCGCGGCAGGGCCGCCGACAGCCGGGCGAAGACGAAGGCCAGGCAGAGGCCGCCGGCGATGGTGATGATCCAGCCCAGCACGCCGTTCCAACCGTACGGCGCCAGCGACGCGGGCAGCATGAACACGCCCGAGCCGATCATGTTGCCCACCACCAGGGCGCTGCACATCCAGAATCCGAGGGCCTTGGGCGACGAAGTACTCATACGGCCATGCTTTCACCCCCGTCCCGGACGCGCAACCGCCCCCGTCGCGAGACGGGGGCGGCGCGGGCTTTCGTCAGCGATCAGAACTTCTGGCCGAACTTCAGGCCGAAGGTCCGGGGCTGGTTGGGGATGACATAGACCTTGTCGGCGCAGACCGCCTCGGCGCACTGCACGAACCGGCTGGTGCTGGCCCGCTCGTCCGTCAGGTTGGTCAGATAGGCCGAGACCGACCAGCTGGCGCGCGAGAAGCCCGCCGACAGGTCGAAGGTCGCATAGCCCTCCTGCTTGCCCAGGATGCCCGCCTCGACCGTGCGCAGGTCCGAATAGGACGAGGTCTGCCCCACGACCGAGCCCTGGACGAAGGCGTCGTAGTCGCTCCAGGTGAACTCGTAGCGCGCCGTCAGGTTGGCCTTGAACTTCGGCGTGATCGGCAGGCGCGTGCCCTTGGGGGCCTGCGGCCCGTCGGGGAACTCGACCGAGCCCGGCGGACAGTCGGTGATCGGCACGCCGGCGCTGTCGGTGGCGCCGCAGTAATTGGCCGTCAGCTTGGCGTCGGTGTAGGCGGCCGCGGCGTTGATCGTGAAGCCCTCGGACACCGCCAGGGTCAGGTCGGTCTCCGCGCCCTTGATCTCGGCCTCGTTGGCGTTCTTGATCTCGGTCAGGCCATTGGCCCCCAGGATCGAGAACTGGAACTTGTTCCACTTCTCCAGATAGACCGCGCCGTTCCAGCGAAGACGGTTCTGGGCCCAGCTGGTCTTCCAGCCGAACTCGTAGTTCTTCAGGTAGTCCGACAGGTAGGGCGGCAGGGTGCCGCGCCGGTTGATGCCGCCGGGCCGGTAGCCTTCCGAATAGGTCACGTAGACCAGCTTGTGGGGGTCGATCTTGTAGGTGAGGTTCAGCTTGGGCGTGTTGCCCGTCTCCTTCACCCGCTTGTCGAGGTTGGTGCAGGGCGAACCGGCGATCACCGGCCCCTTGAAGCAGGCCCGCTCGCCCGTCGAGCCGTAGCCCGCGCCATAGCCGTAGAAGCCCACCAGCGAGTTGTCGGCCTCGAAGAAGCGGATGCCGGCGGTGGCCGTCAGGTTGGGCAGGATGTCGAACGACACCTCGCCGAACGCGGCCGTGTCGCGGTCGACGCGCTTCTGCTCGGTCAGCCAGATGGTGCCTGGGTGGCCCGGAACCGACAGCGACTCGCCCAGGGCCGAGATCTGGTAGTCCTGGTGGATGCCGTGCGCCTGGCGCTGGTAGAACAGGCCCGCGACGAAGCGCAGGCGCGCGTCCTGCGGCGAGCTGACCCGCAGTTCGTGGCTGATCCGGTTGTAGCGGTCCTTGCCCTGGATGAACTGCGACGGGTCCACCGGATTGCCGGCGTCGTCGGTCCAGTAGGCGCCGTAGCCGTACAGCGTGTCGTAGAAGTACGAGTAGTCGGTGTAGTCCTGCTCGGTGTCGGTCGTGCGCTGCAGGTACGAACCGGAATAGACGATGTCGAGGTTGCTGATCTTGCCCTCGACCGTCATGGCCGCCTGCCACCAGCGGTCGTCGGCGCTTTCCGGATAGTAGTGGCTGACCTGCAGGTCGCCGATGTCGGGGTCATAGCCGAAGAAGCCGCCGCTCTTCTGCACCTGACCCATGACCTGGGGCGTGATCGTCCAGTTCTCGCCCAGCTCGACCTTCACCGCCGCCCGGGCGCCGTGGGTCTCGACCTCGTTGTAGTTCTGCTCGGCCACGCCGGCGTTGTTGATGGTCACGCCCGAGGTCGGATAGGTGCGCGCCCCCGGCACGTTGTCGATGTAGCCGGCGTCGCGCTTGCTCCACCCCACCATGCGCACGGCGATGGTGTCGGACAGCGGCTGGTTGACGAAACCCTCGGCCACGTAGCCCGTGCCGCCGTGGTCGACCTTGTTGACCTCCAGGCTGTAGCCGGCCTTGAAGCCGGCCGTGCTGGGCTTGTTGGTGATGATGCGGATGGTGCCGGCCTGCGAGCTGGCGCCGTACAGGGTGCCCTGCGGCCCGGCCAGGGCCTCGACCCGTTCGATGTCGTAGATGTGGACGTCGAGCGCGCCCTGGATCGTGGTGATCGGCTGCTCGTCCAGATAGATGCCCACGCTGGGCAGCGAACCGGAGTGGTTGCCGTCGCCGCCGCTGGCGACGCCGCGCATGTAGACCTGGTTGAAGCCCGGCCCCGAGCCCTGGAACGACACGCTGGGCAGGAACTTCACATAGTCGGCGAAGTCGGCGACCTCCAGCTGCTCCAGCTTGGCCTGGCCCAGCGCCTGGATGCTGACCGGCACGTCCTGCAGATTTTCCGAACGCTTCTGGGCGGTGACGACCACCTCTTCCAGCGCCACCCCGCTCTCCTGCGCCAGCGCCGCCCCACAAAGCGCGCTGCTCGACATCAGGGCCGTGACCAGAAGGCCCGACCGCATTGTTTTTGAACGCCTAATCGACACGTGTTCGCTCCTTGGCCCCAGAGAGAACGACGTTCTTTCAATGTCGTGAGTCCGACAATCCGGCAAAGCTCGGCGACTGCGCAATTCACCGGACTGTTGCAAAAACGGCAGCGCCGTCTTCCGGTGGTCAAATAACAGGCGCGGCGGGATAGGCCGTCAGGACAGAGCCCAGCGCCGCCTTCAGCGGACCAAGCCAGGGTTCATAGTTGCGCCACTGGTCCACTCCGTCGCGGAAAATCGGCTGGCGCACCTGTTCGGAGCTCGCCGTGCGCACGGCGCGGTCGTTCTGGTGGAAATCCAGGCATGTCGCCTCGAACGGCAGGCCGCAATGATCCAGCAACCGGCGGATCTGGCCTTCCGGATCCTCGACCATCTCCTCGTATATCACCCGGTGCACGCGCCCCGGCAGCACGGCGTCGACGTGCGCCATCAGGTCCACGTAGTCGGCGTAGTAGCGCCCGATGTCTTCCAGGCCGTAGCTGAATGTCTGGCCCCGCGCGAAATGCTGCTTGAACCCCGAGAAGCAGCAGCCCAGCGGGTGGCGGCGCGCGTCGATGATCTTCGCATTGGGCAGCATCAGGTGGATCAGCCCGGCATGAGCGAAGTTGTTGGGCATCTTGTCGACGAAGAACGGCCGGTCGGTCTTGCGCTGCACCCGGGTGCGCTCGACGTACTCCTCGCCCAGCGCCCGCAGGGCTTCGGCGTCCAGCCCGGCCAGCGCCTCGGGATACAGCCCCTCGCCCCGGCGTCCGCCCAGCCGCTTGGCGATGGCGATGACGTCGGGCAGCTCCATCGTGCCCTCGACCTGCGAGTGGCTGGCCAGGATCTGCTCGATCAGGGTCGAGCCCGAGCGCGGCAGGCCGACGACGAAGATCGGGTCGGCCGCGGCCGCGCCCCAGCCCTTGCGCTCGGCGAAGAAGGCCGGCGTCAGCAGCGCCTTGCTGCGCGTCGCGTGGGCCGTGGTCTCGTCGGCGTCGTAGCGGATCTGGACACGACGCAGCTCGGCCCCCTTGGCGTAGTGCCCGAACGACGCCTCGTAGCGGCCGGCGTCCTCCAGCGCCTTGCCCAGGGCGTAGTGCAGGTGGAAGCGATCCTCGTCGGCCAGGTCGTCGCGGGCCAGCTGGCCCTCCATGACGGCCAGGTCCTCTTCGGAAAAGCGCAGGGTCTTCAGGTTGGCCAGGCTCCACCAGGCCTCGCCCAGCATCGGCGCCTGCTCGACGGCCTTGCGATAGGCCGCCTCGCACTCGGCGCGGCGGCCCAGGGTCTTCAGCGCGTGGCCATAGCTCATCCAGCCCTTGGGCTGGTGGGGATGATGCTCCAGCACCTGGCGATAGATGGCCACGGCCGCCTCGTACTCGCCGATCCGCACCAGGGCGGCGGCGCGCAGGTTGGCGTAGGCCGGATGGCGCGGGTCGGCCGCCTGCAGCAGATCGAGCTGCGCCAGCGCCTCCAAGGTCTTGTTCTGGCGATAGAGCAAGGTGGCCAGGTTGTGCCGCGCGGCGGTGAACCCGGGGGCGAAGGCCAGGGTCTCCGTCAGAATCCGTTCGGCGTCCTCATAGCGGCCCAGCCGCGCGGCCACCTCGGCCAGCATGCGCAGGGCGGCCGGCTCGTCGGGGCGCGCCGCCAGGTAAGCCCGCAGGCCATGCTCGGCCTGCGGCAGCTTGCCCTCGACCAGGGCCGAGGCCGCCGCGATCAGCGCCGGATCGCGCACCGAGGCCTTAACCTGGCGATCCCCCGCGGCCTGGGCGCCGACCAGGTCGCCCAGCACGGTCAGGGCCACCGACAGCGCCCGCCAGGCCTCGCCCAGGTTCGCGTTCAGCGTCGTGGCGCGCCGCAGCGCCGCCGCGGCCTCCTGCGTGCGGCCAAGATCCAGCAGGACGAGGCCATGCTCCAGCTGCACCTCCGCGGCCTGGGGCAGGGCGCGCGACAGCGGATCGATCACCGGCAAGGCGGCGGCCGGGTCGCCCGCCAGCCGCAGGGCCGCAGCCAGGATCAGGGTCGCGCCGGGATGACGCGGCGCGGCTTCCAGAATCGCCAGGGCCTGCTCGCGCGCCAGTTCGGGATCGTGCGACAGCAGCCGCGCCGCATGGCCCAGCGCGGTGGCCAGACTGCCCGTCGGCTCCGAAACCTGCCCTTGCATCTCACCCCGCCACGCTTGGTACCGACGGTATCGGAGAACGGCGGGCGGCGGGTGTCAATCGGCCGCGCGACGCCCGGCGCGCCGACCGGCCGCCTGCCGTCAAACCCAGCTTGGCCGCCTTGGACTAGGGCTTATCGACATTCACCCGACAGACGTCCCCTAAACCCGCTCTTCCCCGCGAAGGCGGGGACCCAAGCGGCGTCTGCGGATTGTCCTCGGCCCTGACTGCCCCCGAAAAGCAGCTTGGACCCCCGCCTACGCGGGGGAGCTCGGAGGAAACAGGCTAGGTTGCCGGAATGTCGATCCGACCTAAGGCTGCGCGCCCTTCGCCGAGCCGCCGCCCTCAGGCGCCGGTCTCGTCCACCGCGATGATCACCGGCTTGCCGCGCGACCAGGGCTCCCACCCGGCCTCAAGCGCCGAGGCGATGGCCGTCGCCACCAGCTTCTTGGGCACCTGTTCGGTCTTCAGCTGCGGCGCGCCGTAGCGGGGCTGCTCGCCGGGCGGAAACTCGATGACGACCTCGCGCTTGCCCTCGACGTGATGGACGGCGATGGCCATGCCGTGCCGCTCGGTCGGGTCCTTCGACCAGTGGGGCGTGCGTTGCAGCCGCCAGACATAGGTCTCGCCGTCGACCTCGATCTCGAATTCAGGGTTCAGCTTGGTTCGCGCCATGAGGGGGTGTTAGCGCGACGCGAGGGCCGAGGCCAGTCGCCGCTTGACTCATTTCGATGATTAGCTAATCGTCTTATCATGAGCCAGGTGTTCAAGGCCCTCTCCGATCCCACCCGCCGACGGGTGCTGCAGCTCCTTCGCAAGGGGCCGCTCAGCGCCGGCGAGCTCAGCGACCAGTTCGACGTCTCCAAGCCGACCATGTCGGCCCATTTCGCGGTGCTGCGCGAGGCCGACCTGGTGCACGCCGAGAAGTCGGGCAAGTCGGTCATCTACCACCTGAAGCTCTCGGTGCTCGAAGAGGCGCTGCTGGGTTTCGTCCACTCGTTCGGTGTCGGCGAGCAAGCATCGGCGCCCCGACAGGAGGTTGCGGAATGAAGAAGGAAGTGATCGCCGACCTCGCCTGGGGCGTCGGCATCGTCGTCCTGGCCCTGGCCGCCAGCCTGGCGCGCAAGCTGGGCTATATCGACACCGACACGGTCAACCGGCTGGTCATGGGCGCCATCGGCCTGATGGTCGCCTGGTTCGGCAACCGCATGCCCAAGCGCTTCGTCCCCAACGTCCTGGCGCGGCGGGTGCACCGGGTCGGCGGCTGGTCGATGGCGCTGAGCGGCCTGGTCTATGCCGGGCTCTGGGCCTTCGCGCCCTTCGACGTGGCGGTTATGGGCGGCTCCGGCGCGATCCTGGCCGGGCTGGCCGTGACGATCGCCTATTGCCTGTCGCTGCGAGCTCGGTCCAAGGCCCTATAGCCGGTCGCGCAGCGCGTACCAGGAAAGCCCCGCCACGGTCAGCGGCCAGCGCAGCAGCCGCCCGCCCGGGAACGGCGGCGTCGGCAGGCGCGACAGCAGCTCCACCCCGGCCGGCTCGCCCAGGGCCGCATCGGCCAGCAGCTTGCCGAACCACGGCGCCAGCATCACCCCCTGCCCCGAATAGCCGGCCGCCACGCGCACCCCCGGCGCCAGCTCGCGCACATAGGGCGAGCGGTGAACCGTGATCCCCAGGGTTCCGCCCCAGGCGTGGGTCACCTTCACGTCGGCGAGGTTCGGATAGATCTTCAGCATGTGCCGGCGCACGAAGCCGGGCAGGTCCGGCGGAAAGCCCGGCCGGTAGTTCTCGCCGCCGCCGAACAGCAGCCGCCCATCCGGGCTCTTGCGGAAGTAGTTCACGACGAAGCGGCTGTCGGCCACGGCGGCGTTCGAGCGGATGATCGCCTCGCCGCGCTCGCCCAAGGATTCGGTGGCCAGCACGAAGTTGTTGATCGGCATCACCCGCGCGCGGGCCTCGCCGCCGGCCAGTTCGTCCAGATAGCCGTCGCCGGTCAGGATCAACTGGTCGCACAGCACCCGGCCCGCCGCGGTCTCCACCATGATCCGGCCGCCCTCGCGCCTCCAGCTCCGGGCCCGGCTGCGCTCGTGGATGACCGCGCCCTTCGAAAGCGCCGCCCGCGCCAGGCCCAGCGCCAGGTTCAGCGGATGCAGGTGGCCGCCGCCGTTGTCGCGCACCCCGCCGTGATAGACCCCCGTGCCCAGGTCCTCGGCCAGGGCGTCCTCGTCGATCGGCTCCAGCTCATGATAGCCGTAGCGGGCGGCCATGAACTCGATGTGGTCGAGATCCTCGCCCTCGCCGCCGCTCTTGTGGCGCGCGTGGATCATGCCCGGGACGAAGTCGCAGGCGATGGCGTGCTCGGCGATCGTCGCGGTCAGGTGCGAACGGGCGTCCAGCGCCATCCGCCACAGCGCCGTCGCATCGTCGCGGCCGAGCATCTTCTCCAGCCAGGCCTGGTCGTTGCGCTGGCCCATGTGCACCTGGCCGCCGTTGCGACCCGAGGCGCCGGACCCGACCTGCGCCGCCTCCAGCACGACGACGGACACGCCCCGCGTGGCCAGCTCCAGCGCCGCGCCAAGGCCGGTGTAGCCCGCGCCCACGACGCAGACGTCGGTCGTGGTCTCGCCGTCCAGCGCCGGCAGCGGCGGCAAGGCGTGCGCCGTCTCGGCGTACCAGGAGGCAGCGGGGTGGCCGGTGTTCATCCGCCCCTACACGTTCAGCAGCAGGAACTCCCGCTCCCACGGGCTGATGGTGCGCATGAAGGTCTCGTACTCGGCCTGCTTCACCCGGGCGTAGGCGTTGCAGAAGGTGGCGCCGAGAATGTCGGTCAGCGCCTTGGCCTCCTCGAACAGGGTCACCGACTCCAAGAGGCTGCGCGGCAGCTCGATCCCCCGCGCACTGGCGTCGATCTCCACCGGTGCGGTCGGCGCCAGGTTCTGGGTCATGCCCAGGTATCCGCAGGCCAGCACCGCGGCGATGGCCAGGTACGGGTTGGCGTCGGACGAGGGGATGCGGTTCTCCACCCGGCGGTTGGCCGGGTCCGACGGCGGCACCCGCAGGCCGCAGGTGCGGTTGTCGTAGCCCCACTGGGTGTTGACCGGCGCGCCGCTGTCGCGGGCGATCCGGCGGTAGCTGTTCACGTAAGGCGCCAGGATGGCCATGATCGCCGGCAGGTAGCGCTGCTGGCCGGCGATGAAGGCGTAGAAGGCCGGCGTCGCCTCGCCCGTCTTCGGATCCGAGAACAGGTTGTCGCCGTCCTCGGTCAGGATCGACTGGTGCACGTGCATGGCGCTGCCCGGCTCGGTGGCCATCGGCTTGGCCATGAAGGTGGCGTAGATGTCGTGCTCCAGCGCCGCCTCGCGGATGGTGCGCTTCATCATGAACACCTGGTCGGCCAGCTCCAGCGGCGTGCCGTGGCGCAGGTTGATCTCCATCTGCGCCACCCCGCTCTCGTGGATCAGGGTGTCGATCTCCAGGCCCTGGCGCTCGGAGTACTCGTACATGTCCTCGAACAGGGCGTCGAACTCGTTGACGGCGCTGATCGAATAGCCCTGGCGCCCGGTCTCGGGACGGCCCGAACGACCGACGGGGGGCTTGAGCGGATAGTCCGGGTCGACGTTCTTCTCGACCAGATAGAACTCGATCTCCGGCGCCACGATCGGGCTCCAGCCCTTCTCGCGATAGAGCGACAGCACCCGGCGCAGCACCTGGCGGGGGCTTTCCTCCACCGGCCGGCCGTCGGGGTGGAAGGCGTCGTGGATCACCTGGGCCGTCGGGTCCTGCGCCCACGGCACGGCCGCCAGGGTGGCGAAGTCGGGAGTGAGGAAGATGTCGGTGTCGGACTGCACCGCGTTCACCGCCCCCTCGAACTCGGGGAAATCGCCGGTGATGGTCTGGTAGAACACCGCCAGCGGCAGGTTCATCGACGGGGTCCCCAGGAACTTGCGCACCGGCATGATCTTGCCGCGCGCGACGCCGGCCAGGTCGGGCACGACGCACTCGATCTCCTCGATGTTCTGGCTGCGGAACCAGGCCTGAGCCTCGTCCAGCGTCTTGACCCCCCGGGTGACCTTCGGACCGTCGTGGTTCTTCTTGTGCTTGGGCTTCATAGGGGCGCTCCTCGCGCTTGCTGAAGTTTGGGCTAGTGGAATGGGTTGATGATGCGGACACCCTCGACGACTTGGCCGTGCGAGAGATCCTCGGTGAAAAGTTCGGTGCAGCCGGCGGCGCGGGCCGCCGCGATCACGGCGCTGTCCCAGTAGGAAAAGCCGTAGCGCGCCTTGATCTCCAGGGCCGAGAGCAGCACGGCCAGGGTGTTGTCCTGCACCTTGAAGCGGGTCCAGGTCCGGACGAACTCAGCCGCGTCTTCAGGCTCCAGTCGTCCAGGACGCGACGGACGCGTGGCCTGAACGTAGAACTCCTGCAGCACCTGCACCGACAGCACCCCGTCGGTCCGATCCAACAGAATCCTGGCGGCCTCGCGCTTGGCGGCCTCGTCCGGCGCCTCGCTGATCGAATAGATCAGCACGTTGGTGTCGAAGAAGACCGCCACCTACTCCCCGCGCCGATAGAGTTCGTCGCGCGGCACGTTGTCGGCCGCGCGGAAGCCCCGGATCTTCGCCCGCAGTTCCGCCTCGCGCCGCTTCAGCCGCTCGAACTCGCTCTCGTCCTGGGCCACCTCGACCAGGAACTTCCGCACCAGAGCCGAGACAGACGTCTCCTGCTCGGCGGCCTTGATGCGGGCCCGCCGATAGGTCTCGTCATCGATAGAGACTGTGATGTTTTTCATGATTTCACAGTATCACAGTTTCACAGTGACACCGATCTTCACACCTCCTCCTTCGGCTTCAGCGCCCGCAGCACCGGCTCGGCCTCGTCGAGCGATTTGCGGATGATCCCCACCAGTTCGTCGATCTGGGCCTTGGTGATGATCAGCGGCGGGCAGCAGACGATGCTGTCGCGGATGGCCCGCACCATCAGGCCGTTCTTGATGCAGAGGTCGCGCACGATCGGACCGGCCTCGCCTTCCTTGTCGAGGAAGCGATGGTTGGTCCCTTTCTCGCGCACGATCTCGACCGCGCCGATCAGGCCGAGCGAGCGGGTCTCGCCGACCAGCGGATGGTCGTTCAGCGACGCCAGCGCCTGGGCCAGATAGGGGCCAGTCTCGCCGGCCGTGCGCTCGACCAGGCCCTCGCGTTCCATGATCTCGATGTTCTTGAGGGCGACGGCGGCCGCGGTCGGGTGGCCCGAATAGGTGAAGCCGTGGATGAAATCGCCGCCCTTCTCCCGCAGTTCGGCGACGATGTGGTCGGCCACGCCCACGGCCGAGATCGGCAGGTAGCCCGACGACAGGCCCTTGGCCATGGCGATCATGTCGGGCTTGATCCCGTAGTGCTGGTGGCCGAACCACGCGCCCAGCCGCCCGAAGCCGCAGATCACCTCGTCGCAGACCAGCAGGATCCCGTACTTGCGGCACAGGGCCTCGACCGCCGGCCAGTAGCCTTCCGGCGGGATGATCACCCCACCCGCGCCCTGCACCGGCTCGCCGATGAAGGCCGCGACGTTCTCGGGGCCCACCTCGAGGATCTTGTCCTCGATCGCCTTGACCGCCCGGTCGCGGAAGGCGGCCGGATCCTCGCCGAAGCCGTCGCCGAACTGATAGGGCTGCATCACGTGCTCGACCCCGGCGATCGGCAGGTCGCCCTGCTTGTGCATGTGCTTCATGCCGCCCAGGCTGACGCCGGCCACGGTCGAGCCGTGATAGGCGTTCCAGCGGCTGATGAAGACGGTGCGCTGCGGCTCCCCCTTCAGTTTCCAGTAATGGCGCGCCAGGCGGAAGACCGTGTCGTTCGCCTCCGACCCCGACGAATTGTAGAAGACGTGGGAAAGATGCCCGCCCATCTTCTGAGCGATCTTGGCCGCCAGCTCGATCGGCGGCGGCGTCGCGGTCTTGAAGAAGGTGTTGTAGTACGGCAGCTCCAGCATCTGGTCGTAGGCGGCCTTGGCCAGTTCCTCGCGGCCGTAGCCGACGTTCACGCACCACAGCCCGGCCATGCCGTCGAGGATCTGGTGGCCTTCCCCGTCATGGATGTAGACGCCCTCGGCCCGGGTGATGATCCGGCTGCCACCCTGCTCGGCGATGACCTTGTGGTCGGCCTGGGCCGGCAGGTGGTGGGCCAGGTCCAGGCGCTTGAGCTCGGCGATGTCGTGATTGCGGAGGGGAGCGGTCATGTCTGGGTTTCCCGTACGACGAGCGGCGAGCCTCTGAGGGCCCGTCCGAAAAGCTGGAAGAAGGTCTGGGACTGAGGGTTGGCCTCCGGCTTCCATTCCGGATGCCACTGCACGGCCAGCACCGGCGCGCCGTTGACGCTGGCCGACACCGCCTCGACGACGCCGTCCTGCGCGCGGGCCTCCACCGACAGGCCCTCGCCCAGCCGGTCGACGCCCTGGTAGTGCACCGAATTGACCACCGCCTGCTCGGCGCCGAAGGCCGTGGCCAGCACCCCGCCAGGGGTCAGGTCGACCGGATGGCGGTGGTCGAACATACCGTTGAAATCGACCTCGTCGGGCGCGTGGTGGGCGATCAGCTCGGCGCTGGTGGCCATGTCGCGCCGCAGGGAGCCTCCAAAGGCGACGTTGATTTCCTGGAAGCCCCGGCAGACCCCGAACACCGGCCGGCCCAGATCCAGCATGGCCTTGATCAGGTCGCGGGTCATGACGTCGCGATCGCGGTCGAACGGCCCCGGCGCGTCTTCGACGGCCTCGTCGTAGAACACCGGATCCAGGTTCGACGGGCTGCCGGTCAGCATCAGGCCGTCCAGCCGGGCGGCGACCTCCGAGGCCTTCATCAACCCCGGCATCGACGGCACGAGAAGCGCAGCGGCGTCGGCGTACCGCATCGCGCCTTCGACATAGCGGTTCATCACCGCCTGGGCCGGCTCGATCCCGACGGTGCGGGTGCAGCAGATGACGCCGGCGACGGGTCTCACCTGCCTTCCCCCTTGATGGGGGAAGGATTGGAAAGAAGACAGATCACGACAGCAGCACCGCCGGCGAGCAGGCGTGCCAGGCGATCCACACCGCCTCGCCCAGCCGGAAGTCCTCCTGGTCCCAGCGCGTCAGGTTGGGGCGCTGCACCTTCACGCGGCGACCTCCCTCGATTTCCACCTCGTAGGTCGACACCCCGCCCAGATAGGCCTCGTGCTTGATGACGCCCGCCACCGCGTTCGTGCCCTTGGGCGCATCGCCCATGTTGGGCGGCTCGCCGTCGTCGGGACGCTTGTGCAGCTCGATCTTCTCGGGGCGGATCGCCGCCCACACCGTGCCGCCGCGCGGGCCGGTCACGCCGTGGTCGAGAAAGATATCGGTCGGCAGCCCCGGCGAACGGATCACCGCGTGGCTCGGCTCATCCACCGCCAGCACGCCCTCGAACAGGTTCACGCTGCCGATGAAGTCGGCCACGAAGCGGCTATTGGGAAACTCGTAGAGGTCGTTGGGCGCGGCCACCTGCTGCAGCACGCCCTTGCTCATCACCGCGCAGCGCGACGCCAGCGCCAGCGCCTCGTCCTGGTCGTGGGTGACCATGATGAAGGTGATGCCCACCTTCTCCTGCAGGGTGCACAGCTCGGTGCGCATCTGCTCGCGCAGCTTGGCGTCCAGGGCCGACAGCGGCTCGTCCAGCAGCAGCACCCGCGGCCGCTTGACCAGCGCCCGGGCCAGGGCCACGCGCTGCCGCTGCCCGCCCGACAGCTGGTCGGGCTTGCGCTGGCCAAGGCCGCCCAGCTGCACCAGCTCCAGCGCCTCCTCGACCCGGCGGTCGCGCTCGGCCTTGCTCACCCGGTCGACCTTCAGGCCGTAGGCGACGTTGTCGGCCACGGTCATGTGCGGGAACACGGCGTAGGACTGGAACACCATGTTCACCGGCCGCTTGTTGGGCGGCACGTTCGAGATGTCCTGGCCGTCGATCAGGATCCGCCCCTCGGTAGGCGTCTCGAACCCGGCCAGCATCCGCAGCAGGGTGGTCTTGCCGCAGCCCGACGGCCCCAGAAGCGCGAAGAACTCGCCCTCCCGGATGCTCAGCGACACGTTGTCGACCGCCGCCAGCTTGCCGAAGCGCTTGGTGATGTTCTCGAAGGTGATGATGGGTTTGGCTTCGGTCACTTCGTCATTTCCCCCGAAAACGTCAGCGGCCTGTGTTCCTCGGCTCGCGAGGAACCTCCCCCTCTGGGGGAGGCGATCGCGTAGCGATCGGTGGGGGGCGTGACTGCGAGCCCTCCAAGACTGCGGCGGCTGAAAACTTCCCCCCACCGGCCTTCGGCCGCCTCCCCCACGGGGGGAGGTCCCAGTCGGGCGACACTCATTTGCCATCCCCCCCATGCGCCCCGGCGGCCGCGGCCGGGTCGCCCTGCAGCTTCAGCGCCACGGCGGTCAGGATCACGGTCAGCACGATCAGGATGGTCGAGGCCGCGTTGACCTCGGGCGTCACCGAGAAGCGCACCATCGAATAGACCTTCACCGGGAAGGTCACGGTGTCCGGGCCCGCCGTGAAGAAGGTGATGACGAAGTCGTCCAGGCTGAGCGTAAAGGCCAGCAGGGCTCCGGCCACCAGCGACGGGRTCATGTGCGGCAGGATCACGTCCTTGATGGTGCGGAACTCGCCGGCCCCAAGATCGCGCGCGGCCTCCTCGAGCTCGCGGTTGAAGCTGGCCATGCGCGCCCTGACCACCACCGCCACGAACGGGAACGAGAAGGTCACGTGGGCGATGATGATCGCCCCCAGGTTCAGCGGCCAGACCAGCCCTTGCGGCCAGGGCAGCACCTTGGCGAAGAACACCAGCATGCCCACGCCCATGCAGATCTCGGGCACCACGATCGGCAGGGCCAGCGCCCCGTCCACCACCGTCTTGCCCGGAAAGCGGAAGCGCCACAGGGCCAGGGCCACCAGCGCGCCCAGCACGACGCTGAGCAGGGTCGAGACCGCCGCGATGGTCAGGCTGTTGGCGAAGGCCTCGATCAGGCCGTCGTTGTTGAAGGCCTTCTCGTAGTATTTGAGCGTGAAGCCCTTCCAGACGATGTTGCGGCGGCTGTCGTTGAAGCTGAAGGCCATCAGGGCGATCAGCGGCGCGTAGAGGAACACCCCCACCGCCAGCAGCCACAGCCGGATCGGCCAGCGGCGCAGATATTCCAGGGGGCCTGGCGGGGCGCGCTTGGTCATCCCACGCCCTCCTTCTTCTTGCCCCTGGAGAGCAGCGCCTGCACGGCGATGGCGATGAAGGTCAGGTACATCAGCAGGAACGACAGGGCCGCGCCGAACGGCCAGTCGTTGGCGCGCTTGAACTGGCGCTCGATGACGTTGGCGATCATCTGGCTGTCGGGCCCGCCCAGCAGGTCGGGCGTGAGGTAAGCGCCCAGCGCCGGGATGAAAGTGATCAGGATGCCCGAGGCGATGCCCGGCAGGGCCAGCGGCACGACGATCCGGAACAGGGTGCGCAGGTGTCCCGCGCCGAGGTCCAGGCTCGCTTCAAGCAGCGACTTGTCCAGCCGGTCCAGGGCCGAATAGAGCGGCAGCACCATGAACGGCAGGTGCACGTAGACGAGGCCCAGGATCACCGCGAAGTTGTTGTGCAGCAGCTCCAGCGGCTGGTAGGCGCCCAGCGGCGCGACCTTGGCGCCCAGGTTCCAGAACCACTCGAAGGTCTGGTTGACGTAGCCCTCGGTGCGCAGCACCGCGATCAGCGCATAGGTGCGGATCAGGAGGTTGGTCCAGAACGGCAGCATGACCAGCAGCAGGAGCCAGGTCTTGGCCTTCTGCGAGGCGAAGGTGATGGCCAGCGCCACCGGGAAGCCGATCACCAGGCACAGCGCCGTCGTCAGCGCCGCCACCCAGGCCGACTTGACGAAGATCTTCAGGTACAGCGGCTCCAGCGCCCGGGCGTAGTTGGCGATCGTGCCGGTGAACGAGATCTCGGTCAGCCCGACATTGTGGCCGAAGCTGTAGGCCCAGACGATCGCCATCGGCGCGACGAAGAACACCACCAGCCAGACCAGCGGCGGTCCCAGCGCGGCGGCGAACACCGCCTTGGCCTTCTTCCAGCTCTGTTCCATGCCTTCCCCGCAAAAAAGCTCGTCATCCCGGAAGCGCCGCAGGCGCTATCCGGGACCCAGGGGCGGTGCGCACGGCCCCTGGGTCCCGGCTCTTCGCTGCGCTACGGCCGGGATGACGACCCGAGCCCTTGAACGATCAGGCCGCCCGCACGCGGGTGATGATCTCCTCGTAGAGGCTGGCCTTTTCCGCCCCTTCGAAGGCCCCGTATTCGCACTTCGACATGATGTCGGCGGGGGGGAAGATCACCTTGTTGTTCTTGTAGTCGTCCGGCATCAGCGCCTTGGCCGCCGCGTTGGGCGTCGGATAGAGGATGGTCTTGCTGATCTCGGCGCCGGCCTGGGCGTCCAGCAGGTAGTTGATGAACTTGTGGGCGTTGTTCGGACGCGGCGCGCCCTTCGGAATGCACAGGCAGTCGGAGTTGATGAGGCTGCCTTCCTTGGGCACCACGAAGTCGATGTCGTCGTCGTCCTTCATCGCCTGGGCGATGTCGCCGTTGTACTCCAGCACCAGGTCGACCTCGCCGGAGAGCAGGAGGTCCTGGCCGTTGTCGTCGTGGAAGGCCTTCACGAACGGCTTCTGCTTGATCAGCATCTGCTCGATCTTCGGCAGCATGTCGGCCGGGATGTCGTTGACCGAATGGCCCAGATACTTGGCCGCCAGGCGCACCAGGTCGGCGCTTTCCGACAGCAGCGCGATCTTGCCGGCGTACTGGTTGCTGTCGAACAGGTACTTCCAGCTGTCGGGCACGCCCGCGACCTTGCTCTTGCGATAGCCGATGCCCAGCAGCAACCAGGTGTAGGGCAGCGAGAACTTCCGGCCCGGGTCGAAATCCGGGTTCAGGAAGGCCGGGTCGATGTTCTTGATGTTCGGGATCTTGGCGTGATCCAGCGCCTCCAGCATGCCGGCCTGGGCCATACGGGTGACGAACTCGTTCGACGGCACGATGACGTCGAAGCCCGGATTGCCCGCCTTCAGCTTGGCGAACAGCTCGTCGTTGGTCGCGAACAGGCTCATGTTCACGTCGACGCCGCTGGCCTTCTTGAAGTCGCCCAGCGTGGTCTCGCCGATATAGGTGTCCCAGTTATAGAAGTTCAGCTTGGCCTCTTCGCCGCCGGCCTCGCCGGGCTTGGGCTTCTCGCCGCAGGCGGTGAACGACAGGCCGATGGCCGCCGCGCCGAACGCGGTCAGCAGCGAGCGGCGCGAGGCCCCCCGGAAGTGGTTGGTGCTCATGGCCTCGAAACTCCCTCTTTCGTTCGCATGAAGCGGACGAGGCCCCTTCCCCGCCGCCGGTTCAACCTAAAGCCTTAACTCCAGCGCCCCGCCGTCAGGCGTTGCGCAGATACCAGTCATAGTCGAGCTGTCCGACCACCTCGAAGAACCGCGCCTGCTCGGTGCGCTTCACCGACACGAACATCTCGACGAACCGCTCGCCCAGATAGTCGGCCAGCACCTGCGACTTCTCGAAGAGGTCGACGGCGGCGAACCAGTTGGACGGCAGGCGCACGTTCTCCTTGGCCGCGGCGGCATAGCCGTCGCCGACCACCGCCGGGCCAGGATCGATCCGGTTTGTGATGCCGTGGTGCGCGGCCGCCAGCAGCGTCGCCATCACCAGGTACGGATTGCCGTCAGCGCCCGCCACGCGGTGCTCGACATGGCGCGTCGGCGCCGGACCGGCCGGCACGCGCAGGGAAACCGTGCGGTTGTTGACGCCCCAGGTCGGCGCCACCGGCGCATAGGAATTGGCCTTGAAGCGGCGATAGCTGTTGGCGTTGGGGGCCAGGATCGCCATGCCCTCGCCCAGCAGCGCCTTCATGCCGCCGATGGCGTGCTTGAGCAGGTCAGAACCTTCCGGATCCTCGGCGGCGCACAGGTTGTTTCCGTCCGCGTCGTTGAAGCTGACATGCACGTGGAAGCCGTTGCCCGCCCGGTCGGCCCAGGGCTTGGCCATGAACGTCGCCTCGCAGCCATGGCGCAGGGCCACCCCCTTGGCCGCGCGCTTGTAGAGCACCGCGTCGTCGGCGGCGCGCAGCGCATCGGGCTTGTGCTTGAGGGTCAGCTCCACCTGGGCCGGGGCGAATTCCGAGATCGCGCCTTCCAGGGGAACGCCGATCGTGTCGGCGGTGTCCCACAGCTCGCGCAGGAACGGAGCGTTGGCCTCCAGTTCGGGCAGGCCATAGACCTGGATGCCGGTCGGCCGCTGGCCGGTCAGCACCGACTTGGCCGGCAGCAGTTCGCCGTTCGGGCCGCGCTCGATGTCGACGAGGTAGTATTCCAGCTCGCAGGCGGCGACCGGGGTGAGGCCATCGGCGGCGTAGCGGTCGAGCACCCGTTGCAGCACGTGGCGCGGGTCCAGGTCGTTGGGCGTCCCGTCCAGCTCGTAGAGCGACAGCATCACCTGGGCGACGTCGGGACCCAGCCACGGCGCCAAGGTCAGGGTGCCCGGCACAGGCCGCGCGCGACGGTCGGCGTCGCCGTCCTCCCAGACCAGGCCCGTCTCCTCGCAGTCGGCCCCGACGGTGTCGACCACCAGGATCGAACCCGGCAGGAACCGGCCGTAGTCGTAGATCGCCTGCAGCTCATGCACCCGCAGGCGCTTGCCGCGCGGCACGCCGGTCATCGAGGTGAAGAACACCTCGACGTACTTCACCTGCGGATGGGCGGCCAGGAAGTCGCGGCATTCCTGCGGATCGGCGACGCTCATTCGATCCCCCCGCCAGAAACCACCTCTCCCAGAGGGAGAGGGAGGGGCCCATGCGCAGCATGGGAGGGTGAGGGGCTCAGGCGGCGAGGGTTTACCCCCTCACCCTCCCACCGCTTCGCGGCGGGCCCCTCCCTCTCCCCTTGGGAGAGGTGGTTGAAAATCGGCCCCATCAGTTCACCTCCCCGACGGCCGCGGCGAAGGCGTCCACCGCCGCGACCAGCCGATCCAGCGCCGCGTCCTCGGTGACGGGCGAGACCAGCATCATGTTGTGGAAGGGCGCGATCAGCGCCCCCCGGTTGATCAGCCACAGATGCAGCGCTTCCACCGCATCAAGGTCCAGAACTTTCCGCATCGCCCCCGCGTCGCGCGGCGGCGGATCGGCGAAAACCAGCTCCACCCGCGCCCCGACATGCACCACCGACCAGGGCAGGCCGCGCGCGACGATCACGCCGTTCAGCCCGGCCGCCAGGCGCTGTGCGCCGGCCAGCATCCTGCCGTAGGCCGCGTCGGTCATGACCTCCGACAGCATGGCCCGCATGGCCGCCATGGCCAGCGCATTGCCCGACAGCGTCGTGCCGATCCCCGACTGGCCCGGACCGATCCGCGCCTGCGCCCCGTCCATCCGCGCCGACAGTTCCGACGTCACGCCCCAGACGGCCGCCGGCACGCCGCCGGCCACGGCCTTGCCCAGGACGAAGACGTCGGGCTCCAGCCCGTGGGCGCGGGTGTAGCCGCCGGGGCCGGTCGAAATCGTATGGGTCTCGTCGATGATCAGCAGGACGCCGGCCTCGCGCGTCAGCCGGCGCAGGGCGTCGTGGAAGCCGGGGTCGGGCAGGATCATCCCGCAGTTGGTCATCACCGGCTCGGCCAGCACGGCGGCGACGTCGCCAGGGGCCAGGGCCGCTTCCAGGGCGACGAGATCGTTGAACGGCACGACGCGGGTGGTGGCCGTCAGGTCCTGGACCTGCCCCAGCAGGCCGGGCTTCATCGCGGGCGCGCCGTCCTTCAGCACGACGAAGGCGTCCTCGACCATGCCGTGGTAGCAGCCGTCGAACACCAGCACGACCGGCCGCCGCGTCACCGCCCGCGCCCAGCGGATGGCCGCGCGGTTGGCGTCGCTGGCCGTGGTCGCCGCCTGCCACAGCGGCAGGCCGAACCGCTCGGCCAAGAGCTTGCCGACGATCACCGCCGAGGCGGTGGGCAGCATGAACCCGGCGCCGCGCCTGGCCTGGTCGGCCACGGCCGCCGCCACGGAAGGCTCGCCGTGGCCGAACATCGACGGCGTGTCGCCCAGACAGAAGTCGTCATAGAGCTTGCCGTCGACGTCGGTGACCTGCGCGCCCACGCCCTGGGCGGCGAAGATGGGGCTGGGGCAGGCCCAGTCGCCCATCCAGTGCATCGGAACCCCGCCCCGCCACACGGCCGAGGCCGCCTTGGCCATGGCCACGCTGCGCGGATGCTCGGCCAGGAACCGCGCGCGCTCGGCGGCGATCAGGTCGGTCAGGGTCGAGGGGTGGGCGAGTTCGGCGATCATGCCACCCCCTCCCCCATATCGTCCGTCATTCCCGCCCTTGTGGCGGGAAACCCTGGTTCAGCTCGCAGGTGAAGCGCCTTGGCGGGCCGGCCCGCCACACCCCTGCCCTTGCGGCGGATAGAGGGGTTCCCGCCACAAGGGCGGGAATGACGGGAGGAAAGGGAATTGGCGAAAACGTGGCTCATGCCACCCCGCCAAAGCACAGGTACTTGGTCTCGAAATACTCATCGAGCCCCTCGGAGCTGCCCTCGCGGCCCAGACCCGACTCCTTGACCCCGCCGAACGGCGCCACCTCGGTCGAGATCAGGCCTTCGTTGATGCCGACCATGCCAGCCTCGATGGCCTCGGCCACGCGCCAGCAGCGGCCGACGTGGCGGCTGTAGAAATAGGCCGCCAGGCCGAACGGCGTGGCGTTGGCCAGGCTGATCGCCTCGTCCTCGGTGTGGAACTTCACGATCGGCGCGACAGGACCGAAGATCTCCTCGTTGAACAGCCGCATGTCCGGCGTCGCGCCGGTCAGCACCGTGGGCTGGTAGAACAGGCCGCCCATCTCGTGGCGCTCGCCGCCGACCTCGACCCGGGCGCCGGCCGCGACGGCCTCCTGCACCAGGTTCTCGACCTTGATGATGGCCTTCTCGTTGATCAGCGGACCGATCACGACGCCCTCGCCCGTCCCCGGCCCCACCTTCATCGCAGCCACCTTCTCGGCCAATCGCTTGGCGAAGGCGTCGTGGATTCCGGCCTGCACGATCAGGCGGTTGGCGCAGACGCAGGTCTGGCCGGTGTTGCGGTACTTGCTGGCGATGGCCCCGTCGACGGCGGCCTCCAGATCGGCGTCGTCGAAGACGATGAAGGGCGCGTTGCCGCCCAGCTCCAGGGACAGCTTCTTCATCGTGCCGGCGCACTGGCCGTAGAGGATCTTGCCCACCGGGGTCGAGCCGGTGAACGACAGTTTGCGCACCCGGCCGTCCTCGCACAGCGCCTTGCCGATGGCGCTGGAGTCCGTGCCGGTGACGATGTTGAGAACGCCGGCCGGCACGCCCGCCTCCACCGCCAGCCGGGCGATGGCCAGGGCGCACAGCGGCGTCTCGGCCGCCGGCTTGACCACCACGGTGCAGCCGGCCGCCAGGGCCGGCCCGACCTTGCGGGTGATCATGGCGATCGGGAAGTTCCACGGCGCGATGGCCGCGCACACCCCGATCGGCTGCTTGATCGAGGCCAGGCGCTTCTTGGGATCGGGCGTCGGGATGGTGTGACCGTAGCCGCGCTTGGCCTCCTCGGCGAACCAGTCGATGAAGCTGGCGCCATAGGCCACCTCGCCCTTCGACTCCGCCAGGGGCTTGCCCTGCTCGGCCGTCATCAGCCGGGCCAGGTCGTCGGCGTGGGCGAGCATCAGGTCGCTCCACTTGCGCAGGATCGCGCCCCGCTCCTTGGCCGTCCTGGCCGCCCAGCCCGGAAACGCCCGGTGCGCCGCCTCGATGGCGATCCGCGTCTCGGCCGCGCCCAGGTCGGCGACCTCGGCGATCGTCTCGCCGTCGGCCGGATTGGTGACGGCGAAGGTCGCCTCGCCCTCGATCCACAGGCCATCGATCAGGGCGGCTGTTTCGACAAGGTTCAGGGCGGTCATGGGAAGCTACCTCAGCGTTACAGACACCGACTTCAGGTCGGCGTACTTGTGCAACGCATGAAGGCTGCGGTCACGGCCGAAGCCCGACTGTTTGAAGCCCCCGAACGGCATGGTGATGTCGCAGGCGTCCCAGCCGTTGACCCAGACCAGCCCGGCCTTGAGCTTTCGCGCGCCCTTCAGGCCGCGATTGATGTCGCTGGTCCACAGGCCCGCGGCCAGGCCGTAGACCGTGTCGTTGGCCAGGGCGAAGGCTTCCTCCTCGCCCGTAAAGCTCATGACGCCCAGCACCGGCCCGAACACCTCTTCCTGGGCCAGCCGGTGCGAGGGCCGCACGCCGTCGAAGATCGTCGGCTCCACATAGAAGCCGCCGGTCTCGATGCGCACCTGCGACCCACCCAGCAGGGGCGCGCCGCCTTCCTCGCGGGCCTTGTCGATATAGGAGAGCGCGGTTTTCATCTGCCGCTCGCTGACCATGGCCCCAAAGCCGGTCTGCGGATCCAGCGGGTCGCCGACCTGGATGGTCTTGGCTACCGCGACCACCTTCTCCAGGAACTCGTCCTTGACCTGGGCCTCGACCAGCAGGCGCGAGGCGGCCGTGCAGACCTCGCCCTGGTTATAGAACACGCCCCAGGCGGCGGCCTGCGCGGCCGCATCAAGATCCGGGCAATCGGCGAAGACGATCTGGGGCGACTTGCCGCCCAGCTCCAGCGACACGCGCTTGAGATTGCTCTGGGCCGCATACTCCATCAGCCGACGGCCGGTGGGGCCAGAGCCGGTGAAGGCGATCATGTCGACGTCCATCGACCGCGCCAGGGCCTGGCCGGCGATCGCTCCGAACCCGGGCACGACGTTGAGCACCCCTGCCGGCAGCCCGGCCTCGAGGGCCAGTTCGCCCAGCTTCAGCGCCGTCAGCGGCGATTGCTCGGCKGGCTTGAGGACCACGGAGTTGCCCATGGCCAGAGCCGGCGCGACCTTCCACATCGCCATGTGCAGCGGGAAGTTCCACGGCACGATGGCCCCGATCACGCCCAGCGGCTCGTGGGTGGCGAAGGAGAGGCGATCGGCCGGCGAAGCCCCGACCTCGCCATAGACCTTGTCCAGCGCCTCGGCGTACCAGCGGGTGGTGTTGATCGCGAGAGGGATGTCGACGGCCCGGGCGTCGCGGATCGGCTTGCCGACGTCCAGGCTCTCCAGCAGGGCCAGATCCTCGGCGTCGCGCTCCATCAGCTCGGCCAGCCGGAACAGCAGCTTCTTCTTCTGGCGCGGATGCAGGTCGCGCCAGCGGCCGTCCTCGAAGGCGGCCCGGGCGGCGGCCACCGCGCGCTCGACGTCGGCGACGTCGCAGGCGGCCACCTGGTTCAGCACCGCTCCGTCGCGGGGGCCGACATTGTCGAAGGTTCCGCCGGAGACCGCGCCGACCAGCGCGCCGTCGATCACCGCCCGGCCGGGAAGGACCAGTCGGCTCAGCTGTTCGGAGATGGCTGCGGGAACGCTCACGTCCGGCCTCATGAAACTGTGATCACAGTTTGCCCCGTCGGGGCGGCTGTCAAGCCGGCGCCGGCCTCGACCGCCGCGCGCATCTTGTCCATGCCTTCGGACAGGTCAGCGGCGATGGCGCGGCGGGCGCCCTCGGCGTCGCGGGCTTTCAGGGCGTCCATCGCCTCGGCGTGACGATCGGCCGGCAGGCTGCCGGTGCCGACCCGGCCGAACACCACCCGCATGAACGGTCCGATCTGCAGCCACAGCCCGCCGGCCATGGCCAGCAGCACCTCGGCCCCGGCCCGCTCGTAGATGGCGAAGTGGAAGGCGTGGTTGGCGACCATGTAGCGGTCGACGTCGCCCACGCGCAGAGCCTCCTCCAGGTCCTGGTCGATGGCTTTCAGCTTGCGCACCAGGGCTTCGTCGGCTTTCGGCGCGGCACGGGCGGCCAGCTCCGGCTCGATCCACTGGCGCGCCAGTTCCAGCTGTTCCAGCCGCTCGGCGCTCAGCGACGGCACGCTGAGGCGCTTGTTGGCGGGGTTGATGGCGAGGGCCCGCTCGGCGACGAGGCGGCGCACGGCGTCGCGCACCGGCATCGGACTGACCCCCAGTTCGGCCGCCAGGCTGCGCAAGGACACGCCCACGCCCGGGGCGATCTTGCCGGTGATCAGGGCCTGGCGAATGGCGTCGTAGACCTGGTCGTGCACCGCCGTGGAATCGGCCAGGGGACGGCGCGCGCGAACTTCCTTCACCTATCCCCCTCCTTTCCGATCATCCCCGCGAAGGCGGGGATCCAAGCCGACGCTCGATCCATGCGCGGCGCCATCCAGGTCCTGCACCCAAGGCCGCTTGGGTCCCCGCCTTCGCGGGGATCGAACGGTTTAGGGTTGCGCGACCACGCGAAATTGCGATCACAATGCACGAACCATCGCGCAACGCCAGACCCGAGCCCGCCATGCCCGACTTCGGCGCCAACGACCTCGACGCCTACTGGATGCCGTTCACGCCCAACCGGCGGTTCAAGGCCAATCCGCGCCTGCTGGCCGGCGCCAAGGGCATGCACTACGCCACGCCCGACGGTCGCCAGATCCTCGACGCCACCTCGGGTCTGTGGTGCGTCAACGCCGGCCACGGCCGCGAGCAGATCACGCAGGCCATCCGCAAGCAGGCCGGCGAGATGGACTATGCGCCGAGCTTCAACCTCGGCCACCCGCTGGCCTTCGCCTTCGCCTCGCGCCTGGCCCAGGTGACGCCCAAAGGGCTGGACCGGATCTTCTTCACCAACTCGGGCTCGGAGTCGGTCGACACCGCACTGAAGATCGCGCTGGCCTATCACCGCGCCCGCGGCAAGGGGACCAAGACCCGGCTGATCGGCCGCGAGCGCGCCTATCACGGCGTCGGCTTCGGCGGCATCTCGGTGGGCGGCATCCCCAAGAACCGGATGTACTTCGGCAGCTTGCTCACCGGCGTCGACCACCTGCCCCACACCCACGGGATCCCCGAGAACGTCTTCGCCCAGGGCCTGCCCAAGCACGGCGCGCATCTGGCCGACGATCTGGAGCGCATCATCGCCCTACACGACGCCTCCAACATCGCCGCCGTCATCGTCGAGCCGGTCTCGGGCTCCACCGGCGTGCTGGTGCCGCCCGAGGGCTATCTGCAGAAGCTGCGGGCGATCTGCGACCGGCACGACATCCTGCTGATCTTCGACGAGGTGATCACCGGTTTCGGCCGCGTCGGCGCGCCCTTCGCCGCCGACCGTTTCGGCGTCACGCCCGACCTTCTGTGCATGGCCAAGGGCCTGACCAACGCCGCCGTCCCGGCCGGGGCCGTCGCCGCCAGCACCGCCATCTATGACGCCATGCTCGACGGCGCCGATGCGCCTATCGAGCTCTTCCACGGCTATACCTATTCGGGCCATCCGCTGGCCTGCGCGGCGGGGCTGGCGACGCTGGAGATCTATCAGGGCGAGGGCCTGTTCGACCGGGCGCTGGCGATCGAGCCCTACTGGCGCGCGGCCATCCATTCCCTGCGCGACGCTCGCCACGTGATCGACATCCGCGACTTCGGCCTGATCGCCGGCATCGAGCTTTCACCCCGCCCCGGCGCCCCGACGGCGCGGGCCATGGAGGCCTTCGAGGCCGCCTTCGACCAGGGCCTCCTGATCCGCGTCACCGGCGACATCATCGCCCTGTCGCCGCCGCTGATCGTCGAGGAAGTCCAGATCGATCAGGTCGTGGAGACGATCAGGAAGGTGCTGGCGGCGGTGGAGTAGATCCTCCCCCTGAAGGGGGAGGTGGCCCTAAGGGCCGGAGGGGGAAGTGTCCTGTGAGATCAGTTCACCAGCAAAGCCAGCAATCCCTTCCCCCTCAGTCGCTCCGCGACAGCTCCCCCTTCAGGGGGAGCATCCTGGCTAGGCCTTCAGCCGCAGCACGTTGTCGACCTTGCGCTCGGCCACCGGCAGCGGCGTGTCCACCGCCTGGCGCTGCACCAGGCAGCCGTACCAGCCCAGGCCCTTGTAGGTCTCGTAGCCCGGGGTCAGGGCGTAGCCGATGGTGCGGTCGCCCTGGGCGTAGCTGCCCATCGTGCCGTGCGAGGTGTCGAGCTTGAAGCTGTCGGTCAGCACGCCCTGCCCGTCCGACGCCGCCAGGATCCGGTGGTTCTGGTCCAGCAGCAGCACGCGCGAACGGGCCTTCTCCTCGTCGGTCATACGCACGCCGTCGACGATGGCCTGGGCCTGCGGGCGCCAGTCGAAATGCACGCCCAGCACGCCGATGACCTTGCCCCGGGCCTGGCCGCCCTCGCGGATCGCCGTGGCGTAGGTGGCGACCGGCGCCTCGTCCAGCAGCCGCTGGCGGGCGATATCGGCGACGGCGAAATCGTCGCCGCTCTTGGTGCGCAGCGCTTCCTGGAACCAACTGGCGTTGGCCACCGACGCGCCCTGCACGCCGCGATACCGGTCGGGCCGGCCGCTGGCGATCACCCGGCCGGCCGCGTCGCAGATCCACAGGTCCAGATAGACGGTATAGGCGTCGAGAATGACCTTCAGGCGCTGGCTGGCGTAGTCCGCCGCCTCGCGCGAGGGCGCCATGGCGCAGTCCACAACAGCGCTGTCGGTGGCCCACCAGCGCACGTCGCAGGTGCGCTCATAGAGGTTGCGGTCGATGATCTCGATGGCGTTCAAAGCCAGGTCGGCCAGGCGCTGGCCGCGCAGGTGCGACAGGATCGCCCCGCCGATCGCCGTCAGCTCGTCGAGGTCGGCGCGCACCTGGCTCTCCAGGGCTCCGGCCACCTCGTCGATCTGGGTCGAGATCTTCTTGAACTCCTCGGCCACGATGGCGAAGCCCTTGCCGGCCTCGCCCGCGCGGGCGGCGACGATCAGGGCGTTGATCGCCAGCATCTTGGCGGCGCGGTTGACGGTCGAGATCTCGCCGATCTTCTGCCCGGCCACCACGCTCAGGCGTTCGGACAGGTCAAGGATGCGCTCCGGGCGGAGACTGGCTTCTTCGGCGGACATGGCGTGCTTCCCCCCCGGGACGCGAATCGACGGCAATCCGGTAAGGTTGACACCAGCGTCAGGTTCGACCGCCCATTTTCGGAAGAAAACTTCGCCTGGCGAGCCCAGGCCGCAATGCGCCTGCCAGGTTCGCCCGGATTTCGAGCACGAATTGATCAGGCAAGCGGCAATCCCCTGCTGACTATAGGGTTACCGTCACGCGCCGTCGCTCGATCGCCCCAAATGACACCGGTGGACATTTTCAGATCTCCCGGGCAGGGTCGAACCATCCGGACGATGCGCGACCGACGCTCGCCGGCCTCGGGGAGAACAGCATCATGATCCGTCGCCCTTCGCGCCGCCTGCTCGCCGGCGTCGCCGCCCTCGCCCTCCTGGGCCTCGCCGGCCAGGCCGCCGCCCAGACCCTGGCCTTTCCCGGCGCCGAGGGCGCGGGCCGGTTCTCGCAGGGCGGCCGCGGCGGGGCGGTGATCAAGGTGACCAACCTGAACGACGCCGGTCCCGGTTCGCTGCGCGCCGCCGTCGAGGCCAAGGGCCCTCGCACCGTCGTCTTCGAGGTCGCCGGCACGATCCAGCTGAAGTCGGACCTGAAGATCAGCCAGCCGCGCATCACCATCGCCGGCCAGACCGCGCCCGGCGGCGGGATCACCCTGCGCGACCACACCCTGGTCGTCTCGGCCGACGACGTGGTCATCCGCTTCATCCGCTCGCGCCTGGGCGACGAGAGCAAGACCGAGAGCGACGCGATCTGGATCAACAACGGCCGGCGGATCATCCTCGACCACGTCTCGGCCAGTTGGTCGGTGGACGAGACCCTGTCGGCCTCGGCCCGCTATGGCGAGGAGGGCCAGGGCTTCTTCGACCTGACCGTCCAGTGGTCGATCATCGCCGAGTCCATGGCCCGGTCGCTGCACGCCAAGGGCGACCACGGCTACGGCAGCCTGATCCGCGGCGGCAAGGGCTCGAGGATCAGCTTCCATCACAACCTGTGGGCCAACCACATGGCCCGCATGCCGCGCCCCGGCAACTACGACGGCCCCGACAAGGACCCGGTCGGGGCCCTGTTCGATTTCCGCTCCAACGTCTTCTACAACTGGGGCAAGGGCTATGCCGGCTACGACGCCGACAAGGCGGCGGTCGTCGCCTACAACTTCGTCGACAACGCCTACATCATGGGTCCGCAGAGCACCAAGGCGGTGGCCTTCCAGGAGAGCAACGGCCTGGCCCGGGCCTACTTCGCCGGCAACAGCATGCTCACCAACATTCCCGCCGATCCCTGGAGCCTGGTGACCTTCACCATCCCAGAGCCCGCCGGCTATCGCCTGCCCGCGCCGGTCGAGGTCGGCCCGGTCAGGCCCGAGCCCGCGCCGCTGGCCTATGAGCGGGTGCTGGCCGACGCCGGCGCCTCAGTGTTCCGCGACAGCGTCGACGCCCGCGTCGTCGCCGGCGTGCGCGACCGCACCGGCAAGGTCATCAACAGCCAGAACGAGGTCGGCGGCTGGCCCGCCCTCCCCGCCGGCAAGCCGGCCAGGGACAGCGACGGCGACGGGATCCCCGACGCCTGGGAGAAGGCCCACCGCCTCGACCCCAAGACCGCCGCCGACGGCGCGGCGCCGGCCAAGGACGGCTCGGGCTACACCAATCTCGAGCTCTATCTCGCCGCGGCGGCGGCCCAGCGCGGCTAAACCCCGGGAAACACCCAGAACGCAGAAAGCCGGCGACCGCGAGGCCGCCGGCTTTCAAAACGCCAGGTCCGGCGCGCCCCTCGCGGAGCGCGCCGTCCAGGATCAGTAGCGCAGGCGCGCGTTCAGGAAGAACACGCGGCCGAGCACGTCGTAGACGGCCGGGTAGCCGCTGTTCGACGGCGAGGCGTTGCCGCCCAGGATCGGGTAGGCTTCCTGGGTCAGGTTCTTGACGCCGCCGGTGAAGGCCAGGTTGTCGTTGACGTCCCAGTCGGCCGACAGGTCGAAGTAGTTCTTCGGGCCGATTTCCTCGACCGTGTAACGGGTCGCCGGAGCGTCGTCGATCACGTCGTCCAGGTAGTTCCAGACCAGGTTCACGCCGAACTGCTTGAAGCGCCAGTTGGCCGAGGTGCTCAGCTTGTGACGCGGCAGCGGGTTGACGCCGGCGCCCGAGCAACGCGTGCCGAACTTGTCGGCGCACTTGATCGGCTGCGAGATCTCGTCCGGGATGATCGTGTACTCCCAGGTGTTGGTGTACAGCGAGCGGACCGCGAGCGAGCCCCAGTTGGGCAGGCCGATGTCTTCCAGTTGCGTGCGGTAGGTAACGCCCAGGTCGAAGCCTTCGAGGTTACGCGCAGCGACGTTCTGGTTGATCGACGAGACGTAGTCGATCGAGCCGTTGCCGAGGCGGTTGATGGCCTGGCAGTAGGGCGAGTTCGGGTTGCCGTTGACGATCGGGCCGTAGCAGACCGCCATCAGGTTGGCCGTGCCGCCGCCGAAGGTGTCGATGGCGTCCTTCAGCTCGATCTTGAAGTAGTCGAGGGTGAACGACAGGCCCGAGACGAACGACGGGGTGTAGACGACGCCGACCGTGGTCGTTTCGCCCTTTTCCGGCTTCAGGTTCGGGTTGCCGCCCGACAGGGTCTGGGTCTGCTGGTTGGCGTTCAGCACGCCGACCTGCGAGGCCGCGACGCCCGAGTTGATACAGGCCTGACGGACCTGGGCGTTCGGGTTGGCGCGAGCCGAGCACGGGTCGGTCGAGGTCGGGAAGCCGTTGCTCTGCGGAGCGTACAGTTCGCCGATCGACGGAGCGCGGATGGCGCTGTTGTACGACACGCGCAGCATCAGGTCGTCGAAGGGCTTCCAGGTGCCGGCGACCTTGTAGGTCTTCACCGGATCCGGCTGGGTCGTGTAGTCCGAGATACGACCGGCCAGTTCCAGGTCCAGCGACTTGACGAACGGCAGGTCCTTCAGGATCGGCACGGCCAGTTCGGCGTAGGCTTCGTAGACGTCGAAGCGACCCGAGACGGGCGGGCTGGCGTTGAAGCCGGTCAGGTTGCCGGTCGCCAGATCCTGGCTGGGGTTGAAGGCGAATTCTTCGGCGCGGTATTCGCCGCCGACGGCGAAGCCGACCGGACCAGCGGGCAGCGAGAAGAAGTTGCTGGTGTCGCCGTAGAAGTTCAGGCCCGCGTAGAGCTGCTCGTAGTCTTGCGACGAGTTGATGCGGGTCTTGATGAAGTTCGCCGCGGCGGCCGAGATGTTGCCTTGGCCGAACAGGTTGATCGGCACGCAGCCGCCCGACGGATCAAGACAGCCGGTGCCCGAGGCGTTCAGCAGCAGGGCCTGCTGGATGCGGGCCAGGCTGGTGTCGCCCAGCAGCGAGTTGCTGCCGTGGGTGTTGCCGTACTGGAAGTAGCTGTCGAAGCCGCCGTTGATGCCTTCGATCTCGCCCTTCAGGCCCAGTTGGACCTGGAAGCCGCTGAAGTCGAAGCGCGAGATACGCGGGCCGACTTCCGACAGGCGGCGGTTGAACACGCCGGTGACGGTGTCGTAGAGGCCGTCGCCGTCGCTGTCGACGTCGGTGAAGGTGCCGGCGGTCCACGAGGCGCTCGACGGGATCGTGTAGGCGGTGCTCGAACCCAGGCTGTTCAGCGCGGTCTTGGCCGCGGCCGTCAGGAACGGGTTGTTGTCCAGCGTGAAGCGGAACGTGCGGTTGCCGATCGGCGTCGGAGCCAGCTGGGTGATGACCTTGCTGCTGACGAAGTTGCCCTTGGCGTAGGCGGTCAGGCCCGGCTTGATCTCATAGCTGGCCAGCGAGGTGACCGAGTAGCGCTCTTGCGGGGTCTGGACGTAGTTGACCGGCGCGAAGTTGTAGGTGTCGGTGGCGGCGTTGTAGAGGCGCACGTTGCCGTCCGTCAGGAACAGCGCGGTGTTGGCCGAGTTGTTGGCCACGCCCGGCAGGGTCACGAAGCGACCCGAAACGAACGAGCCGACCTGGCCCGGTTCGTTCGAACCCGAACCGCTGGGGACCAGGCCCGTGCGGGTGGCGTTGTCGCCCCAGGCGGTGCTGAGCATGCCGCCGCGCTCGCCCTGGGTCAGGGCTTCACGCTTGTTGTAGCCGAGGCTGAGGACGACGTTGCCCTTCTTGTCGCCGCCGAAGTTGGCGCCGAAGGTCATCGAGCCCGAGTAGATCGGGGCTTCGCCCTTGTCGGTGGCCTGGTAGCCGGCCGACACTTCCATGCCTTCGAAGTCGTCCTTCAGGATGAAGTTGACGACGCCGGCGATGGCGTCCGAGCCGTAAACGGCCGAACCGCCGCCCGACAGCACTTCGATGCGCTTGATCAGGGCCGGCGGGATCAGGTTGATGTCGACGCTGCCGGCTTGGGTGGTCGGCGTCTGGCGCTTGCCGTCCACGAGCACCAGGGTGCGGTTGGAGCCGAGGCCGCGCAGGCTGACGGTGGCCGTGCCGTTGCTGCCGTTGTTGACCGTCGAGGTGATGCCCGGGACGGCTTGCGGCAGGGTGTTGATCAGGTTTTCGGTGTTCACCACGCCCGACTGCTGCAGTTCCTTTTCGCCGACGGCGGCGACGGGGCTGCTGGAGGTCAGGTCAGGACGCGCGATGCGCGAACCGGTGACGACGATTTCCTCGACCGCGGCAGGTTCTTCCTGCGCGAAAGCCGGCGAGGCCACCACGACCGGCGCGATCACGCCGCAGAGCAGGGTGGACGCAAGCAAACGCTTACGCATGGACAAGGCGTGCAACATCAAACCTCCAAAACATATCGCAGCGCCGCTCGCGTTCCCCCGTGCGGCGCATTTTTGCCCCCCCGCGTCGGGCTCGAAGCGGGTCTGCGCCATGAACGTCGTTTGCCGAACCGGGGTCAATCTTGCCCTGACGGATCGGATTACATTTGGTTCACACTGTAACAAAAGGGACGCACTCCGCCCCAAACGCGCCACACATTGCTGCGTTTTCGCCCATTATGGTCGAACAAGTCCTGGAAATGTTTCTAGAACAGAAACAATTCATATCGATAATCGACCAATGCCCACGGCCAAGTCGGCTTGAGCATCATCGGCAATTTGTTCCAGCTTTGCCGGTAAGAATTCGATCAATTGTTGTGTTGTCGACGGTATACGAAAACTCGCGTTCGCCAGTTTTCAACTCAAAAGCACGTAATGGATAACATTGCAATTTGGTAATCCGCCGTCATTCGCCGAAGCCGCCGGCCTGACGCCGTGAAGGCGAGGCGCCCGTTTTTTCGGCGCCCGACATATGACGCCTGTCGGGGGTGATTGAACCGGCGAACGTCGATCTGTTAGCTAGAACCCGTCGTCGCCCTCGCCGCGACGGGGGAGATTCGCCGTGAACCACGCCGCCCGATGACGGCCCTCAAGCCCGCCTTGCGCATCCGCGCGGATCTCGATCCTTCGTCGTACGCCGAAACCTTCGCCCGCGAGGGCGTGGTGCAGATCCCCGTGTTCCTGCAGCCGATCGACGCCGAAGCCGCCGGCGACCTGCTGGAGGCCGTCTCTTCGTGGGCGATCGTCGCCCCCGACGAGAAGAACGAGACGCTGGTCATCACCAACGAGGCTGTCCGCAAGTTCGGCGACGCGGCCGTGCGCCAGTTCCTGCAGAGCGCGCTCAAGCGCGCCTCGCGCGGGTTCTCGTTCATTCACCTGTCCTACCCGCTGCAGGACGAGTACGCGCGAGACCCCTCCCCGTCCGTCCACGCCCTCACCGAACTGGCGCAGAGCCGGGCGTTCCTCGACTTCGGTGCGAAGGTGATCGGCGCGCCGCACGTCGCCGGCGTTCGCGTGCAGGCGTCGAACTACCGCCCGGGCGACTTCCTCACCCTGCATGACGACAAGCACGGCCGCGACACGCGCCTGGCCGCCTTCACCCTGGGCTTCACGCGCGGATGGCGGCCCGACTGGGGCGGTCAGCTGCTGTTCCACGACGCCGACGGCCAGATCGAGCGCGGCTTCATGCCCGGCTTCAACGTGCTGACCCTGTTCAAGGTGCCCCGCCAGCACTCGGTGGCGCCGGTCGCCGCCTATGCCGCCGCCAAGCGCCTGTCGATCACGGGCTGGCTGATCGACGACCCCCAAGGAGCGCCGCGATGAACCGCCTTTCCCTTCCTTCGCCCCGCGCGCTGGTCGCCACCGGCGTCGCCGCCCTCCTGGCGGTGGGCGCGGCCCAGGCCGCAGCTCCGGTCGTCCGCGACGTCGCCCCCGCCCTGAAGGCCCTGCTCGACTGCCGGGGCGTCGCCGAGAACGACAAGCGCCTGGCCTGCTACGACGCGGCCGTCGACTCGATCACCGCCGCCGAGAAGAAGGGCGACGTCATCATCGTCGATCGCCAGCAGGCCCAGGCGGCCAGGCGCCAGGCCTTCGGCCTCGACCTTTCGGCCCTGTCGATCTTCGACCGCGGCGACAAGGCCGAGGAGGTCGACCGCATCGCGGGCGAGGTGACCAAGGCCGTCCGCGGCGCCGACGGCCGCTGGATCCTGACCCTCGCCGACGGCGCGACCTGGCGCCAGGCCGACGACCGCTCGCTGTCCTCGCCGCCCAAGGCGGGCTCGAAGGTCGAGATTCGCAAGGCCGCCGCCGGCAGCTACCTGATGAACATCGACGGACAGACCGCCGTCCGCGCGCGGCGGGTCGTCGGTCCCTGACAGCATAGGCCGGGAGGCCAGCAGATGATGAAATACCTCGACACGGTTCGCGAACTGCTCGTCGCCTATCTCGTCATCCTGCTGGCCGCCGCCGGCGCCTATGCGTTCTTCGAGGGCAAGTCGTATCTCGACGCCATCTGGTGGGCCTGCGTGACGGCCACCACGGTCGGCTATGGCGACTTCTACCCGGCCACGCCCGGCGGACGGGTGGTCGCCGTGCTGCTGATGCACGTCACCCTTCTGCTGATCCTGCCGCTGCTGATCGGCACCATCTGCTCGCGCTGCATCAAGGACGCCAACGAGTTCAGCCACGCCGAGCAGGAAGAGATCAAGGCGACGCTGGCGCGGCTGGAGGCCAAGCTGGCGGAAAAGGACTAGGTCGCTTCGAGACACGCCTCGCGCAGTCGGACCAGGGCCTTGGGCGTGTCCTTGCGGAGCCCGGCGCGCAGCAGCGCCTTGGGGATCGCCCAGTCCACCGACAGGCGATTTTCATAGAACACCCGCGTGCCGGCCCCGCCGTTCAGGGGCTCCAGCCGCCATTGCCCCTCCTCGGCCCTGAGGTCGCCTTCGACCAAGCGGAACCGGATGCGTCGGCGCATCTCGTAGTCCGATCGAAACACGATGCGCATGCGGGGAAAGAACAGGCTCTTGCGCGTGATATGTTCACGCACGTCCCAGCCTCGCTTCTGATCGCCCGACAACACCGCGCAGCGTTCAAGGTTGGTGATCATCCGCGCCGCGCTCGCGCAATCTGTCAGCACCGCCCATACCCTGTCTGGCGACGCGGGGATGTCGACGACTCCACGAACCTGGCCGCCGGTCGCGCCAGCCGGATCGGGCGAGACCTCGGCATGGGCCTCGCCACGCGCCAGCGTCGCCTGGGCCTGCGGCGACAGTTCGAAGGCCCAGGCCGGCGAAGCACCGAAGAAGGCCAGGATCAGGATCGATAGCGTCCGCAACCGCGCCTCCGGGAAAGCCCCAAAGGCAGCTACGTGTCCGACAGGCGATCAGATGCGAGCCTAGCCCACCCGCTTCATGCTCAGGATCTGGACGGGCGCCTTCAGCATCTCGTCCTTCATCGCCTCGGTGTAGGCGGGGCCGCCGGTCGGCATGGCAAGGATCTTCTTCACGATCGGCAGGCCCTCAACGACAGTCCCAAAGGCGGCGAAGCCCAGATTGTCCCCTTTCGCGCCCGGATGGGCGTCGAGATACGGCATGGCGCTGGCGCAGATGAAGAAGTCGCACGTGGCCGTGCCCGGCGCGTTGCGGGCCATCGAGATCACGCCCGGCTTGTGGCGGATGCCGGTCTTGGTCGTGCTCTCGTGGGCGATCGGCGCGAAGCGGCGCGCGCGCGGCGGCGGCGCGCCCTGGATCGAGCCCGCCCCCTTCACGCCCTTGGTGCGCGAGGCGCGATAGAAGGTCCCGCCGTCGTACTTCTTGGCGTCCACATAGCGCAGGAAGTTGGCCGAGGTGATCGGCGCCTTCTTGTCCTCCAGCTCCACCACGATCAGGCCAGCGCTGGTCTGGATGGCCACGCGCGGCTTGCCGGCGGCCAGGGCCAGGCCCGGCGCGGCGACCAGCAGGCCGGCGACGCCGATCAGGGTGCGGCGGGCGATAAGGGGGGCGCGGCTCATGCTGGTGACGTCTCCTGTGGCGCCCTGCTGGCTTAGCGGCCCCGCGCCGCGCCGTCGACCGCTCAGAACGGCCCGCGGGTCACCCGGTCATAGGCCCATCGCAGCAGCAGGCTGCGTACGGCCCAGGCCAGTCCGGCGAAGACGGCCACGCCCAAGACGAGCAGGACCATGATGATCCGTCCCTCGGCGTCGCCCTCGGCCACGAAGAACACGCGCATCAGGACGGGAAAGCCAACGGCCCCCAGCGTCGCGCCGAAGGCCTTGAGGAAGGACATGCCCGGACCATCCGGTTCTTTCAGCAACCGCCCCACGATCGTGCTCAGGCCTTGCCCCAGCCGCCGCCGCCCGGCGTCTCGATGACCACGCGATCCCCTGCGCCGACCTGGGCCTCGTCGGTGGCGGCCAGGGCCTGCACGCTCCCGTCGGCCCGCTCGATCCGCGCAAGGCCCAGCGCGCCGCTGGCCCCGCCGTGCAGGCCGAACGGCGGCACGCGGCGGCGGTTGGACAGCAGGGTCACGGTCATAGGCTCGCGGAAGCCGATGGTGCGCACCACCCCGTCGCCCCCGTGATGCTCGCCCGCGCCACCCGAGCCGCGCCGGATCGAGAAGGCCTCGACCCGCACCGGATAGCGGGTTTCCAGCACCTCGGGATCGGTCAAGCGGCTGTTGGTCATGTGGGTCTGCACCGCGTCGGCGCCGTCGAAATCCGGCCCTGCGCCGGCTCCGCCGCAGATGGTCTCGTAGTACTGCCGCCGTTCGTCGCCGAAGGTGAAGTTGTTCATCGTGCCCTGCGCGGCCGCCATCACGCCCAGCGCGCCATAGAGCGCGTCGACCACCACCTGGCTGGTCTCGACATTGCCGGCCACCACCGCCGCCGGATAGCGGGGTTTCAGCATCGAGCCCTCGGGAATGACCAGCTCGACGGGCCGCAGGCAGCCGTCGTTCATCGGGATCTCGTCGTCCACCAGGGTGCGGAAGACGTACAGCGCCGCCGCCCGGCAGATCGAGGCCGGGGCGTTGAAGTTGGTCGGCACCTGGTCGCTGGTGCCGGTGAAGTCGACCCGCGCCGTGCGGGCGGTCTGGTCGACGGCGATGGCGACCTTCACCACGCTGCCGTCGTCGAGCTCGTAGGCGAAGGCGCCGTCCGACAGCTTGGCCAGCACGCGGCGCACGGCCTCCTCGGCGTTGTCCTGCACGTGGGCCATGTAGGCCTCGACCACGTCCTGGCCGAACTCGGCGACAAGGCCGGTCAGGCTTTCCGCGCCGCGCGCGCAGGCAGCCACCTGGGCCTTCAGGTCGCCGATGTTCTGGTCGGGATTGCGCGCCGGCCACTTGCCGCCAGCCAGCAGCGCCCGCGTCTCGGCCTCCAGGAACCGCCCGCCCTCGACCAGCAGGAAGTTCTCGATGAGGACGCCCTCCTCCTCGACCGTCTTGCTGCCGGGCGGCATCGAGCCCGGGGTGATCCCGCCGATATCGCCCTGGTGGCCGCGCGCGGCGACGTAGAACAGCAGAGCCCCGGCCGCGTCGAACACCGGCATGACCACCGTCACGTCCGGCAGGTGGGTGCCGCCGGCATAGGGGGCGTTCAGCATGTAGACGTCGCCGGGCTTCATGCCCCGGCCGTCACCGCTGCGGCCATCACGGATGGCGCGCACGCTGTCGCCCATCGAACCCAGGTGCACGGGCATGTGCGGGGCGTTGGCGATCAGGTTGCCGTCGCGGTCGAACAGGGCGCAGGAGAAGTCGAGCCGCTCCTTGATGTTCACCGAATAGGCGGTGTTCTGCAGGGCGAAACCCATCTCCTCGGCCACGGCCATGAAGAGGTTGTTGAACACCTCCAGCATCACCGGGTCGGCCTCGGTTCCGGCCGCCCGGCGCGGGGCCAGGGCCTCGACGCGGTCGAGGATCAGGTTGTGATGCGCATCGACGCGGGCCCGCCAGCCGGGCTCGACCACAGTGGTGCCGGTGGCCTCGCGGATGATCGCCGGCCCGGCCACCTCGGCCCCGATCAACAAGCCGGCGCGGTCGAGCACCGGCGCATCATGGGCCTCGCCGGCCAGCCGCGCGGGCACGACGGCCAGCACGCCGCCCGCCCCGCCCTGCCCGACGCCCAGATCGGGCGCGGCGCCGGCGTCGGCATGGCCGATCGCCTCGACGCTCAGGGTCTCGACCACCAGCGGCGTCGCCGGCGAGACGAAGCCGAAGCGGCGCTGATGCAGCGCCTCGAACGCCGCCTTTACGCCTTCCGCGTCCGTCAGCGGCACCCGCAGCGGCGTGTCGGTGCCGGCGTACTTCACCAGCAGGGCCGCTTCTGTCTCGACCGTCACCAGCGGCGCATCCTGGGCGCGCAGCGCGGCCTGCGCCTCCGCCGCCAGGACGGCGGCGCGGGCCGGCAGGGTCGCGGCGGCCTCGTCCAGGCGCTGCTCCACCGTGGCCTCGCGCAGCAGGCGCAGGTCGGCCAGGCCCATGCCATAGGCGCTGAGCACGCCAGCGAACGGGTGGATCATCACCGTCTTCATGCCCAGTGCGTCGGCCACCAGGCAGGCGTGCTGCCCGCCTGCTCCGCCAAAGCACGCCAGCACGTAGCGGGTGACGTCGTAGCCGCGCTGGATCGAGATCTGCCGCACGGCTTTGGCCATGTTCTCGACGGCGATGGTCAGGAACCCCTCGGCGATCTCGGCCGGGGTCATGGCGCGGCCCGTCGCCGCTTCGATCTCGGCGGCCAGCGCCTCGAAGCGCTGCGCGACCACGTCGCGGTCCAGCGGCTGGTCGGCGTTCGGGCCGAAGACGTGCGGGAAGAACTCCGGCTGCAACTTGCCCAGCATGACGTTGCAGTCGGTCACCGTCAGCGGCCCGCCGCGGCGATAGCAGGCCGGACCGGGATTGGCCCCGGCCGAGGCCGGGCCCACCCGCAGGCGCGCGCCGTCGAAGCTGCAGATCGAGCCGCCGCCGGCCGCCACGGTGTGGATGTTCATCATCGGCGCGCGCATGCGCACCCCGGCCACCACCGTCTCGTAGGCCCGCTCGTACTCGCCGGCATAGTGGCAGACGTCGGTCGAGGTGCCGCCCATGTCGAAACCGATGACGCGGGAAAAGCCCGCCTCGGCCGCCGTCTTGGCCATGCCCACAACGCCGCCGGCCGGACCCGACAGGATGGCGTCCTTGCCCCGGAAGGCCCGCGCGTCGGTCAGGCCGCCGTTCGACTGCATGAAGAAGAGCCGCGTCTCCTGTCCGAGACGCGAGGCCACCTGGTCGACATAGCGGCGCAGGATCGGCGACAGATAGGCGTCGACCACCGCCGTGTCGCCCCGCCCGACCAGCTTCATCAGCGGGCTGACCTCGTGGCTGGCCGAAACCTGGGTGAAGCCGACCTCGCGGGCGATGGCCGCGACCCGGGCCTCGTGGTCGGTGAAGCGGAAGCCGTGCAGCAGCACGATCGCCACCGCGCGGAAGCCGGCGTCGTAGGCGGCCTGCAGCCCCTCGCGGGCGGCGGCCTCGTCCAGCGGGCGCACCACCTCGCCGTCGACGCCGACGCGCTCGTCGATCTCGACGACCTGGGTGTAGAGCGCCTCGGGCTTGACGATGTTGCGGTCGAACAGCTTGGGCCGGGCCTGCTGGCCGATGCGCAGGGCGTCGGCGTGACCCTTGGTGATCGCCAGCACCGTCGGCTCGCCCTTGCGCTCGAGCAGGGCGTTGGTGGCCACCGTGGTGCCCATCTTCACCGCCACGGCCGTCCCGCCGCCGCCCTGTTCAAGCAGGGCGCGAACGCCCGCGACGGCGGCGTCCTCGTACTGCTCGGGATTTTCCGACAGCAGCTTGTGGGTGACGAGGCGTCCGTCGGGCCGGCGGGCGACGATGTCGGTGAAGGTGCCGCCGCGATCGATCCAGAATTCCCAACCGGTCGCGCGCGGGTCTTCGAGAGTCATGGGGCGGGGGCTCCGGATCACTTCGACCCGTGAATAGCTCCCGCCCCCGCCTACGTCATTACTTGAAGAGACCCAGCAGGCTGGCGATCCCCCAAAGGCCGATCCCGAGGAAGATCAGCGCCGCGCCGATGCGCACATACTTCAGCGGCACGATCCTGGTCGCCGCCTCGCCCAGGTACACGGCCGGCACGTTGGCCAGCATCATGCCCAGCGTGGTGCCGGCGGCCACCATGACGACGTTGTGGAACTGGGCGCCCAGGGCCACCGTGGCGATCTGGGTCTTGTCGCCCATCTCGACCAGGAAGAAGGCGACGGCCGTGGTGGCGAACACGCCGTAGCGCCCGACCGCGCCGCCATCCTCGTCGTCGGCCTTGTCGGGGATCAGCGCCCACCCGGCCATGGCGATGAACGAGATGGCGATCAGCCATTGGAACCAGGCGCCCTGCAGGTACTGGGCGACCAGCGAACCGGCCAGCGCCGCCAGGGCGTGGTTCAGCAGGGTGGCGACCAGGATGCCCAGAATGATCGGGATCGGCTTCTTGAACCGCGTGGCCAGGATGATGGCCAGAAGCTGGGTCTTGTCGCCGATTTCGGCGATGGCCACGACCAGGGTCGAGACGAGCAGGGATTCCATGAAACACCGTTGCGGGGCCGAGCGCAGACAAGACAACAGCGACCGTTTCCCCGCCCAGCCCGGACGGAAAACGACGCCATTGGTCTCGCCAGGAAAGCTGTCGGTGCTTTCCTCGCCCGCGCCATGGTCCCGAAAGACCAAGTATGTTGACGGCGGGCCCCGCTGATAGGCGCGGGCGGCTACTCCCCAAGGGATGACGGGCGTGTAGCCGCACCCGCCGCCCGGATCAAGCAGAGAGCCATTCGCAAGTTGGGGTGTGGTCGGCTGGCGGAGGGGGGTGGGCGGCTCCCCCGCTCCCGTCATTCCCGCCCTTGTGGCGGGAACCCCTCTGTCAGCCGCAGGTGTGGATGGGGCGGCGTGCTCGGCACGCCGCTTGCGCCTCACATGTCAGCGGAACCAGGGTTTCCCGCCACAAGGGCGGGAATGACGGGCTAACGGGAAGAAGCCCCCCCTACACCGCCGCCGGCGCCTCGAACCGCAACAGCTGGATCGACACCCGCACCTTGCCGGAGACGAAGTTGCCGCCAGCCGCCGTCAGCACCACGGGCGTGTCGGCGTAATACGCCGTCGGCCCCACCACGCCGATGTTGCTGGCGTTCAGCCCCACGCCCAGCGAGCTGCCGAACTTGCCTGTCTCGCCGGCCACGCCGCAGCTGTAGGAGATCGCGCCGGTGACGGCGGCGCTGGTGCGGGTCGAGACCCCCAGCACGATCGAGCGGGCCGGGATCACGGCGGCCGTCGCCACCGAGGCGCCGGTGAGGCTTGCCTCGACCTCGCGGATCTCGACGCGCACGTCGGCCCCGAACGGCGAGCGAGCGGCGGTCAGCCCCTGGAAGGTCGACGAGAGCGCCGCCCAGGCCGAGCCGGTGAACACCGCCACCTGGCCCTCGTCGGCGATCCAGGCGGTGAAGCCGGCGGCGGGGGCGATCGCCTCCCAGGCCCCGGCCTCGAAGCGCATCAGGCTGTGAGCGGAAGCGGAGGCCCAATCGGCGCCGGTCGCGGCGGCGGGACGGATCCACATCGCGCCGTCGGCGGGCGCGGGCGGCTGGACGCTGGTCGTGCGGCTGATCACGCAGGGCTGGACCAGGCCGTCCAGCCGGGCGAGGCCCTCGTTGACCGTGATGTGCTTCTGGGCTTGCCCCGCGGCCACGTAAGGCAGCGAAAGGCGGGGCGTGGCGGCGTCGGACATGAGGCGCTCCTGGCGGTTTCGAACCCGCTCAGGATCGCCTTGCCGGAGCAGCCGGGGACGACGCCGCCTTCGTCCCCGGCGCAATCCCCGTCCTACTCGGCGGCGAAAGCCAGGCGATTACCGGCCGTCAGGGCCGTCTTGGCCGCCAGTTCGGCCTTGGCGTCCTCATATTCCTCCGCCAGCTTGGCGATGCGTTCGGCGACCGGCAGCACTTCCTTGATGGCGCCGATGCCCTGGCCCGAGCCCCAGATGTCGCGCCAGGCCTTGGCGTCCTGGTTGCCGCCCGAGCCGAAGCTCATCTTCGAGGGATCGCTTTCCGGCAGGTTGTCGGGATCCAGGCCCGCGGCGACGATCGACTGGCGCAGATAGTTGCCGTGCACGCCGGTGAAGAGGTTCGAGTAGACGATGTCGCTGGCGTTGGCCTCGGTGATCGTCCGCTTGTAGGCCTCGGGAGCATTGGCCTCTTCGGTCGCGATGAAGGCCGAGCCGATATAGGCCAGGTCCGCGCCCATGGCCTGGGCCGACAGGATCGAGCGGCCGCTGGCGATGGCGCCCGACAGGGCCACCGGGCCGTCGAACCAGGTGCGGATCTCCTGCACCAGAGCGAAGGGCGAGATGGCGCCGGCATGGCCGCCGGCCCCGGCCGCCACGGGAATCAGGCCGTCGGCCCCCTTCTCGACAGCCTTGCGGGCGAAACGGTCGTTGATCACGTCGTGCAGGGTGATGCCGCCGTACGAGTGGATCGCCTGGTTCAGGTCCTCGCGCGCGCCCAGCGAGGTGATCACCACCGGCACCTTGTACTTCACGCACAGCTCGAGATCCTGCTCGAGGCGGTTGTTGGTCTTGTGGACGATCTGGTTCACCGCGAACGGGGCCGACGGCATGTCCGGATGGGCCTTGTCCCACGCCGCCAGTTCCTCGGTGATCCGGGCCAGCCATTCGTCCAGCTGCGACAGCGGGCGAGCGTTCAGCGACGGGAACGAGCCGACGATGCCGGCCTTGCACTCGGCGATGACGAGGTCCGGGTTGCTGATGATGAATAGCGGCGAGGCGATCACCGGCAGGCGCAGACGGTCGCGCAGGATGGGCGGCAGAGCCATGGGACGGGGGTCTCCTCGTTCCGCGACGTCACGCGCCGCGCATGTTAACAGCGTTAGCTTAAACGCCTGTTCATGGGACTTGCAAGCGCTTGACCTCCGTGGCGGCAGGCGCGCAACTGCATCAAAATACAAGAATGCCGCACCGCAGGAGAACCCCGTCGTGAGCGAGGCGCCCGCCCAACTGGCCGACGACTTCGGCCCGCCCGACGAAGCCCTGGCCCAGGCCAAGTGGTTGAAACTGGTCGAGAAGACCCTGAAAGGGGCCGATTTCGACGAGACCCTGACGCGCGCCACCCCGGACGGGATCGCCATCCGCCCGCTCTACACCGCCGACGACGCCGTCACCGTGGCCCGCGACCTGCGCGCCCGCGACATCGACCGCCCCTGGGACCTCCGCACGAAGGTCGCCCACCCCGACGCCAAGCACGCCAATGGCGAGATCCTGAAGGACCTGGAGAACGGCGCGGCCTCGGTGCTGCTGGCGCTGGATCCGGCCGGCCAGACCGGCGTCGCGGTCGGCTCGCGCGACGACCTGGCCCGCGTGCTGGACGGCGTGCTGCTGGACCTCGCCCCCGTGGCGCTGGACGCCGGGTTCCTGGGCCCCAAGGCCGCCGACTGGCTGGGCGCCCTGGCCAAGGCCGCGCCCAACGCGCCGCTGGCCTTCCACATGGACCCGCTGAGCGCCTGGATGCTGGCCGGCGTCAGCCCCGGCCCGATCGAGAGCCACGTCTTCAGCGCCGCCACGGTCGGCGCGCGCCTCGCCGAAACCTACGCGGTGGCCAGCCTGTTCCTGGCCACCGGCCGCGCCGTGCACGAGGCCGGCGGCTCCAACGCCGAGGAGCTGGCGGTGATGGCCGCCAGCGCCGTCGCCTACGCCAAGGCCCTGGTCCGCTCGGGCCTTTCCATGAATGAAGCCTGGTCGCGCATCGTGCTGGGCGTCAGCCTGGACGGCGAGTACTTCACGGGCGTGGCCAAGGTGCGCGCCGTCCGGTCGCTCTGGGCGCAACTGACCAAGGCCTGCGGCGTCGACGTCCCCGCCCGCATCGAGGCCCGCTCGTCGCAGCGGATGCTAGCCCGGGCCGACGCCTGGACCAACCTTTTGCGCCTGACCGCCGCCGGCTTCGCGGGCGCGGTGGGCGGCGCCGACACGGTAGTGCTCGGAAACTTCACCGACGCCATCGGCCTGCCGACCGCCTTCGCCCGCCGCCAGGCCCGCAACACCCAGCTCGTCCTAATGGAAGAGAGCCACCTGGGCCGTGTCGCCGACCCGGCCGGCGGCGCCTGGTACCTCGACACCCTGACCGACCAGCTGGCCCGCGCCGCCTGGGGCGGTTTCCAGGCCATCGAAGCCGACGGCGGCATCGTCAAGGCGCTGGAAAGCGGCCTGATCGCCGATATCGTCGCCGAAACCCGGCAAGGCCAGGAAGCGTCCTTCGCCGACAAGAGCCGCAAGATCCTGGGCGTCACCGCCTTCCCCAACGCCGACGACAAGACGCCGGAGGTCGAGACGCCCGATCCGGCCGCCTTCGCCGTCGACGGTCCCGACCCGCGCCTGCCCGGCCCCGACAGCCGCTGCCCGCCCCTGACGCCCATCCGCTTCGCCGCCGCCTTCGAGGGAGCCTGAGCCGTGAGCAAGTTCCCCGATTTCGCCGACGTCGCCTTCGAGGCGCCCGAGCCCGCCGTCGCCCCCGAGGCCGGCAAGGCCTGGAGCACGCCCGAGGGCGTCGACGTCGCCCCCGCCTTCACCGCCGACGACGCGGCGGGCCTGGACTTCACCGACGGCCGCCCCGGCGTCGCGCCCTTCGTGCGCGGCCCCTACCCGACCATGTACGTCACCAACCCTTGGACGGTCCGCCAGTACGCCGGCTTCTCCACGGCCGAGGATTCGAACGCCTTCTACCGCCGTAACCTGGCGGCCGGTCAGATGGGCCTGTCGGTGGCCTTCGACCTGGCCACCCACCGCGGCTATGACTCGGACCACGAGCGGGTGAAGGGCGACGTCGGCATGGCGGGCGTCGCCATCGACTCGATCCTCGACATGCGCACCCTCTTTTCCGGCATCCCGCTCGACAAGATGAGCGTGTCGATGACCATGAACGGCGCGGTGCTGCCGATCCTGGCGCTCTACATCGTCGCCGCCGAGGAGCAGGGCGTTTCGCCCGACAAGCTGTCGGGCACGATCCAGAACGACATCCTCAAAGAGTTCATGGTGCGGAACACCTATATCTATCCGCCCGCGCCCTCGATGCGGATCATCTCGGACATCTTCGCCTTCACCTCGGCGAACATGCCCAAGTTCAACTCGATCTCGATCAGCGGCTACCACATGCAGGAGGCCGGGGCCTCGGCCGACCTGGAGCTGGCCTACACCCTGGCCGACGGCATCGAGTACGCCCGCGCCGGCGTGGCGGCCGGCATGAGCATCGACGCCTTCGCCCCGCGCCTCTCCTTCTTCTGGGCCATCGGCATGAACTACTTCATGGAGGTCGCCAAGATGCGCGCGGCCCGCCTGCTGTGGGCCCGCCTGATGAAGCGCGAGTTCGAGCCCAAGGACGACCGCTCGCTGTCCTTGCGCACCCACAGCCAGACCTCGGGCTGGTCGCTGGCCGCGCAGGACGTGTTCAACAACGTCTCGCGCACCTGCGTCGAGGCCATGGCCGCCGTGAACGGCCAGACCCAGAGCCTGCACACCAACGCTCTCGATGAGGCGCTCGCCCTGCCGACCGACTTCTCGGCCCGCATCGCACGCAACACCCAGCTGTTCCTGCAGATGGAAAGCGGCACGACCCGCGTCGCCGACCCCTGGGGCGGCAGCTTCTATGTCGAGCGCCTGACCCATGACCTGGCGGTGAAAGCCCTGGCCCACATCGAGGAAGTCGAGGCGGCCGGCGGCATGGCCAAGGCCATCGAGCAGGGCATCCCCAAGCTGCGCATCGAGGAAGCCGCCGCCAAGACCCAGGCCCGCATCGACTCCAATCGCCAGAGCGTCGTGGGCGTCAATCGCTACAAGCCCGAGGTGGCCGACGTCATCCCGATGCTGAAGGTCGACAACAGCTCGGTGCGCAACCAGCAGCTCGAAAAGCTGGCCCGCCTGAAGGCCGAGCGCGATCCGGCCGCCACGCAGGCCGCGCTGCAGGCGCTGGAGGACGGCGCACGCGGGACCGGCAACCTGTTGGCGCTGGCCGTCGACGCGGCCCGCGCCAAGGCCACGGTGGGCGAGATCAGCGACGCGCTCGAGCGCGTGTTCGGCCGCCACCGGGCCGAGATCAAGTCGATCCAGGGCGTCTACATGAAGGAAGCCGGTTCCGATCCCACCACCGCCCGCGCCAAGGCCATGGTCGAGGCCTTCGCCCAGGCCGACGGCCGCCGCCCGCGCATCCTGGTCGCCAAGATGGGCCAGGACGGCCACGACCGCGGCCAGAAGGTGATCGCCACCGCCTTCGCCGACCTCGGCTTCGACGTCGACATCGGCCCGCTGTTCCAGACACCGGCCGAGGCCGCGCGCCAGGCCGTGGAAAACGACGTCCACATCGTCGGCGCCAGCTCGCTGGCGGCCGGCCACCTGACGCTGGCCCCGGAACTGAAGGCGGAGCTGGGCAAGCAGGGCCGCGCCGACATCATGATGGTGGTCGGCGGGGTGATCCCGCCGCAGGACTTCCAGGCCCTGCGCGACGCCGGCGCCGCGGCGATCTTCCCGCCCGGCACGGTGATCGCCGAGGCGGTGATCGAACTGCTCGACAAGCTGAACAAGCAGCTGGGCTACACCCAGGGCGAGGCGGCGTAGCGACCTCTGCACCGTTTCTCCACCGCGAGCGCCAAGCCGGCTGCATCCGCGCGCCCTCTCATCGCCCGATCGCGATAGGCGGGAGATGCGGGTGCACAGGGCGAGCGAGCGGACGACCATGCCGAGGGTGATCGCGGGGGCTCTGTTCAGCCACCTCGCGCCGTCGCTGATCCTGGGAACGGTGTACGACCTGTTCGTTCCACGCCTTCCGCACAGCGGCGCCGAAGCGGAATCCTACGTTCTCGCCGCGCCGATGATGGGCCTGCTGCTCGGTTGGCCTTACCTGGCCGCCGGTCTCGCGGCCTGGGCCCTGCTCGCCCAGATCGAGCGTCACTATCCGTGGGCTGCGGCCCTGGTCGGAACCGCCATCGGCGCGAGTGTGGCCTGGTTCTCGTTCCGCGACGGCCTCTTCTTCGAGATCCAAGGCGCCTGGCCGCTCTGCACCGGCGTCGGCCTGCTGACCGGCCTCGGCGTCTGGTGGATCGCCTACGGCCGGCAATGGATGCTGAAGCCCGTCGCCGAGCCGCCCCGCGGCCGGCTGGTGCTCTGAGCGCACAGCGTTACGCATCGCCAGGCTCGTGCTATCGTTCCCCCATGAACGCCCTGGCCCGCGCGCTCGAAACCTCAGAACCTCACCGGTTCACGCTGGAAGACGTCCTGCGCATGCAGGACGCCGGCATTCTCGACGCCGACGCCCGGGTCGAGCTGATCGACGGGGGGCTGGTCGAGATGGCTTCGGAAGGCGCCGAGCACACGCGCGTCAAGATGCAGATCGCCAAGGTGCTCCTCGCCCAGGCAGGACAGGCGATCGAAGTGATCGTGGACTCGACGCTGCGGCTTGCGGCCACCTATGCGCCGGATCCCGACCTCTACGCCTATGACGCCCTACTGCCGCTGAACACGATCGACGGGCGCAATGTCGGCCTCGTGATCGAAGTCGCCCAAAGCACTGTCGCCAAGGACCTTTCGGTGAAAGCCGACCTCTATGCCGACCATGGCGTGCGCGACTATTGGATGGTGGACGTCAACAGCGCCGAGATCGTCGTGCACCGTAGCCTCAGCGGCGGCGTCTATCGCGACGTCGTGCGCTATTCGGCGCGGGATACGGTGACGTCGCTCGTCCTGCCCCAGCTCAGCCTGTGCCTGGCCGACCTGAAGCCCATCCGCTGACCGACTAGGGCGGATCGGCATTCAATCGCTTGCCCCGATTTTTCACCGAGCATCCCCGCGAAGGCGGGGACCCAAGCCGAGGTCGCCGATAGTCCACGGCCGCGCCCAAGCCTGAACCTCAGCTTGGATCCCCGCCTTCGCGGGGAAAATCGGCCTATTGGGCGTCGCGGTTGGATGAATGTCGATCCGCCTCAGCGTTTCCCGGCCTTGGCCTTCTTCTTGCGGCGCTTGAGGTCGACCTCCTCGGGCGCGCCGTGGCGGGCCTCGATGTCCTTCTGCAGCGCCTTGGCCGCCATCAGGTGGCCGGGGAACAGGGTGTCGATCGCCCAGCCGACGACGGGCACGGCGCTGGTCGAGCTGTCGAACAGCATGTAGCCGGCCATCCGCGCCACGGTCGGCAACGAAGCCTTGGCCTGCCAAGCGTGATAGGCCAGCACGGCGGCCGCGCCCAGGCTGTAGGCGGTGTTGGCGCCCGGCACCCAGGCCAGCACGCCGTCGAGGCCGATGCCGAAGGGACCAACGCCGATCAGCCGGTCGGACAGGCGCTTGATGGTCTCGGCGTTGCGCCAGGCCTTGTGCGCCCGCCGCCGATGGTCGGCGGGGCCCCCATCAAGGATTTTGGCATCGATCACTTCGCCATGCAGGGCGGCTTCGTCGGTCATGTGGTCTCAACGCTCCGCCGCAAGCTTGGTTGTCAGCCCAGGAACACCACCCGGCGCTTTTCCTTGCCCGAGCGGATCCGCTCCAGCAGGTCGCGATACTCGGCCGTACCTTGGGCTTCCTTGCGCGAGCCCTCGAAATAGATCGTGTCGTCCATGTGCTTGATCAACATCCCGCCGGCCCACTTCTGGCCGGTGAACAGGGTGTCGGCCACCGCGCCCAGGCCGGGCGGCCCCAACGGCAGCAGGGCGTCGATCAGCAGCACGGCGGCCATCTGGATCAGCACCATCGGCGCGGCCCTGGCCCGCACGCCGTCGAACATCAGCACCCCGCCCGCGCCCAGCGAGTAGAGCGAGCCCGCCCCGCCGAACCAGGCCAGGATGCCGTCCAGGCCGATGCCCACCGGCCCCACGCCGACGATGTTGTCGGACAGCTTGACCGTGCGCTCGACGCTGCCCCGGATGTTGTGCAGGTCGAGATGCGATTTGGCGAAGAACAACGGCCAGCCCCCCAGCTTCAGCGCGGGCAATCTGCCTCAAGGCCAGGCTTGCCGAAAGCCGGTTTCCCGCAAGAGGCGAAACTTCGCCGTATCGCCGTGCGTGCAGCGCCGGAGCCCCTCGCGGCCCGCGCCGTTTATGCTTAACTATGCGCCATCGATCGAAGGACCCGCAGGCATGCTGATCTCGACCACCCCGTTCATCGAGGGCCGTCCGGTCCAGGAGTACAAGGGCGCGGTCTATTCCCAGGCGATCCTCGGCGCCAACGTCGTGCTCGACCTGCTGGCCTCGATCCGCGACTTCATCGGCGGCCGCTCCAGCTCCTATGAACGCGTGCTGGAACGCGCCCGCGAGGACGCCCTGAAGGGCCTGATGAAAGAGGCCCAGAAGGTCGGCGCCAACGCCATCCTGGCGGTCGACCTCGACTACAACACCGTCGGCCCCAACGGGCAGATGATGATGGTTTCGGTTTCCGGCACGGCGGTCGTCCTCTAAGTCGGGGGCGTGTCTCCGCCCGCCCTCGACATCGCCGATCTCGAACGCCGCCTGCTGGCCGGCGAGCGCGCCGCCCTGGCCCGCGCCATCACCCTGGTCGAGAGCCGCCGGATCGACCACCAGGCCGCCGCCCGCGAGCTTCTCCAAAAGCTGATGCCGCATACCGGCCGCGCCCAGCGCGTCGGGATCACCGGCGTGCCCGGGGCGGGCAAGTCGACCACCATCGAGAGCCTGGGCTGCGCGCTGACCGCCGACGGCTGCAAGGTGGCGGTGCTGGCCGTGGACCCGTCGTCGGGTCGGCACGGCGGCTCGATCCTGGGCGACAAGACACGCATGGAGCGGCTCAGCGTCGATCCGAACGCCTTCATCCGCCCCTCCCCGTCCGGCGGCGCGCTGGGCGGCGTGGCCCGCAAGACCCGCGAGGCGATGCTGCTGTGCGAGGCGGCCGGCTTCGACGTGGTGATCGTCGAGACCGTGGGCGTGGGTCAGTCCGAGACCGTCGTCGCCGACATGGTCGACATCTTCGTGGCCCTGCTGATCCCCGGCGGCGGCGACGAACTGCAGGGCATCAAGAAGGGCCTGATCGAACTGGCCGACCTCCTGGTGATCAACAAGGCCGACGCCGATCCGACCAAGGCCGAGCGTTCGGCCCGCGACTATCGCAACGCCCTGCACATCCTCACCCCCGCCCACCGCGACTGGACGCCGCCGGTGCTGACCGCCTCGGGCCTGACCGGCGCGGGGCTCGACGTGCTGTGGAGCCAGGTCCAGCGCCACCGCGAGGTGATGAGCGCCAATGGCGCTAGAGCCGCCCGCCGCGCCGACCAGGACGCCCGCTGGATGTGGGCCATGGTCAACGACCGCCTCGCCGAGGCCTTCCGCGCTGCGCCGGCCGTGGCCGCGCTGGTCGACGAGACCGAAGGCGCGGTGCGGACCGGCGGCCTGCCGGCTTCCGCCGCCGCCGACCGGCTGCTGAAGGCGTTCGGGCTGTAAGCCCCCTCAGTCACCTTCGGTGACAGCTCCCCCAGAGGGGGAGCATCTGCTTAACTCGCCAGATCCTCCCCCTCTGGGGGAGGTGGCCCGAAGGGCCGGAGGGGGTCTTCCCCGCCGCTGGGAGGAAACCGATGGCGCTGATCCTGCACGCCCACCCGCTCTCGTCGTTCTGCCACAAGGCGCTGACGGCCCTGTACGAACTCGACCTGCCGTTCGAGCAGCGGATGGTCGACTTCGGCGATCCGGCCTCGGCGGAAGCGTTCCGGGCGCTTTGGCCAATGGCGCGGATGCCGGTGCTGGAGGATACGGGCCGCGGCGCGGTCGTGCCGGAAAGCTCGATCCTGATCGAATACCTTCAGATCCATCACCCGGGCGCCGTCTCCCTGATCCCGCAGGATCGCGACCTGGCGCTGGAGGTGCGGGCCAGGGATCGGTTCTTCGACCTGTCGGTGCAGGTCCCGATGCAGAAGATCGTCAACGACCGCATCCGGCCGGCCAACGCCAAGGACCCGCACGGCCTGGCCGAGGCGCGCGCCCATCTGGCGACCGCGCTCGACATCGTCGAACGCGACATGGACGGCCGCACCTGGGCGGCCGGCGAGACGTTCTCGATGGCCGATTGCGCCGCGGCTCCGGCGATGTTCTATGCCGACAAGGTCATGCCGCTGGCGCCGCAGCGCCCCAACGCGGCGGCCTATCTCGAACGGCTGAAGGCCCGCCCCTCCTACGCGCGCACGCTGAAGGAGGCCGAGCCCTACATGCGCTTCTTCCCGACGGCTTAGGGTCTGGCCGCAACTGATCCGCCCCACGACCCAGCATTTTCAACCATCTATGAGCTTGTCATCCCGGCCGTAGCGCAGCGAAGCGCCGGGATCTCCCACCGTTTTCGGATCTGCAGGCGTGGGGGATCCCGGCTCTACGGATCGCTGACGCGCTCCTTCGGCCGGGATGACAAGTCTCTTGGAGCTTTCAATCAGTACGGGCCCTAGGCCGCGGCTTCCCAGGCCAGGAACTCCGGCGTCTCCAGCAGGCGCTCGCAATAGGCGCCGGCCGCGCCGGTGTCGCCATAGTCCGACAGGTGCACGCCGTAGGTGCGGAAGCGGGTGGCGACCGGGGTGTAGAAGGCGTCGGCGATCGACCACTCGCCCAGCAGGAACGGACCGCCCGAGCGCTTCAGCAGCTGGTTCCAGCGCTCGGTGATCTTGCGCACGTCCTTCTGGGTGGCTTCCGACAGGTCGGCCTTCTTGATCAGGCCAAGATCCATCGGGCACTCGCCGCGCAGCGACGAGAAGCCCGAATGCATCTCGGCCGCCGCCGAGCGGGCCAGGGCGCGAAGCTCGGGATCGGTCGGCCACAGCTTGGCCTCGGGGAACTTCTCGGCCAGGTATTCGCAGATCGCCAGCGAATCCCAGACCACCAGGTCGCCGTCCTTGAGGGCGGGCGCGAGCTTGCTGGGCGAGTGCTTGGCGATGTCGGCCTCGGTGGCGTCGCCGCGCCGCAGCTCGATCTCGATCTCCTTGAAGGGCGCGCCGACGCGCTTGAGCACGAGCCAGGGCCGCAGCGACCAGGTCGACCACTTCTTGGTGCCGATGACGAGTTCCATGACGGTCTCCTGTTCGATGCAGACTGGCCTTCCGGCTTAACGCGCGTCTACAGTCGCCTCAACGATTAGAACAACTGTTCGAGGAGGAACGCCCATGGCGGAGACGGCAACCCCGTCGCCGGTGATCGCGCCCGTGTCGAGCGGCTATCGCCGCTACGCCCTCTGGGTGCTGCTGATCATCTACACGCTGAACTTTCTCGACCGACAGGTGGTCAACATCCTGGCCGAGCCGATCAAGCGCGACCTGGGGCTGGCCGACTGGCAGCTGGGCATGATGACGGGCCTGGCGTTTGCGATCTTCTACACGGTGCTGGGCATCCCGATCGCGCGGCTGGCCGAGCGCAAGAACCGGCCGCGGATCATCGCCGCCTCGATCCTGGCCTGGAGCGCCTTCACCGTGCTGTGCGGCTTCGCCCAGAACGTCTGGCAGCTGATCGCCGCCCGCATCGGCGTGGGCGTCGGCGAGGCCGGCTGCACGCCGCCGGCCCACTCGCTGATCACCGACTATGTGCCCAAGGAAAAGCGGGCCAGCGCCATCGCCTTCTATTCGATCGGCACGCCGCTGGGCACGCTGGCGGGCATGGCCATGGGCGGGCTGATCGCCGACGCCTACGGCTGGCGCGCGGCCTTCATGGTCGCCGGCGCGCCCGGCGTGCTGTTCGCCATCATCGCCGCCTTCACCCTGGTCGAGCCCCGCAAGCAGCTGGCGGCGGATCTGGCCGGCCGCGCCGCCCATCAGGTCAGCTTCGGCGCGGCCCTGGCGGTGCTGATGACCAAGAAGACCTTCTGGCTGGTGGCCTTCGCCGCCTCGATCAAGGCCTTCGTCGGCTATGGCCAGGCGCCGTTCATCGCCTCGTACTTCTTCCGCAACCACGGCGCGGACGTCGCCGCCCTGGCCGCGCAGTTCGGGCTGAAGTCGGCCGGCTTCCTGGGCCTGGCGCTGGGCCTGATCGGCGGCATGGCCGGCGTCATCGGCGCCTGGCTGGGCGGGCAGCTGGCCGACAAACTGGGGGCCAAGGACCTGCGGGCCTACGTCACCGTGCCGGCGATCGCCTCGCTGGTCACCCTGCCGTTCTACATCGCCGCCGTCAGCCTCGACTCGGTGACCGCCGCCATCGGCATCCTGACCATCCCGATCCTCTTGGGCACGCTGTGGTACGGACCCGTCTACGCCACGGCCCAGAGCATCGTCGACCCGTCGATGCGGGCCACCGCCTCGGCCGTTCTGCTGTTCGTGATCAACCTGATCGGCCTGGGCCTTGGCCCCGTGGCCGTCGGCGCGCTCAGCGACATGTTCGCCGGCCCGATGGGGCTTGGCGAAGCGCAGGGCGTACGCTGGGCGCTGATCGTCTCGACCATGTTCGGCCTGGTGGCGTTCGCGCTGTTCTGGGCGGCGCGCAAGACGATCCGCGAAGACATGGTGGGATAGTCAGAGAACCTCCCCCTCTGGGGGAGGTAGCAGCCTCTTTCAGCTCCCGAGTCACCAAGCGCCCCTCTCCCGCAAGGGGAGAAGGATCGTTCAGGACCTGGGAAAGCAGTAGGCGAAGGGATACGGGTCGGCGGGAACGCCGATGTCCCAGCGCTCCAGCGCCTTCATCGAGCGGGCGTGGTTGAACTGGGCCAGCGTGACGATCTCGGCGTCCCGGGCGGGCGTTTCCTGACGGGTCTTGCGGGGGGCGGCTTGCATGAGAGACCTCCGACGCGACGGCCGTTCGAGCGGCCTTGTATGACGCCACTAGGCGCTCTCTTTCCTGAACCTTCCCGCCCTCGTCCGTTATCTGCGGTTCATCCCCGCGCCGCAAAGCCGCCACCATTCCGAAGCTTCGAAAAGGGGGGTGGCGCTCTGCCTGACCTTGGGTCACAGTCGGCGCAAATAGAACAAACGTTTGAAGGGAGAGAGTCAGGATGGGCCAGGCGCGTGCGCCGGGCGGCGAGCCGCCGCTCTATTCGAAGGGCTACAAGGCCTCGGTGCTGGCGCTGCTGCTGGCGACCTACACCTTCAACTTCATCGACCGCACGATCATCGCCACCATCGGCCAGGCCATCAAGGTCGACCTGCACCTGACCGACACCCAGCTGGGCCTGCTGGGCGGCCTGTACTTCGCCCTGCTCTACACCATCCTCGGCATTCCGATCGCCCGCTTGGCCGAGCGCTGGAACCGGGTCAGCATCATCTCGATCTCGCTGGTCATCTGGTCGGGCTTCACGGCCCTGTGCGGCACCGCGGCCAGCTTCGCGCAGCTGGCGCTCTACCGCTTCGGGGTCGGGGTCGGCGAGGCCGGCTGCTCGCCGCCCAGCCACTCGCTGATCAGCGACTACTACGCGCCCAAACAGCGCGCCTCGGCCCTGTCGATCTACAGCTTCGGCATTCCGCTGGGCACGATGTTCGGCGCGGTCGCGGGCGGGTGGCTGGCTCAGGAACTGTCCTGGCGGGCGGCCTTCGTCATCGTCGGCCTGCCCGGCATCCTCCTGGCCCTGCTGGTCAAGCTGGTGGTCAAGGAGCCGCCCCGCGGCCATTCCGACGTCGTCGAGACGCCGCTGGAGCCGGAGGCCGTCACCCCCGCCGAACCGACCAAGCCGGCCTTCTCGCTGAAGAAGGAGTTCTCCGAACTCTGGGCCGTGACCAAGATCCTGTTCGGCAAGTGGCCGGTGCTGCACATGGTGCTGGGCGTGACCATCGCCTCGTTCGGCTCCTACGGCTCGGGCGCGTTCGTGCCGCCCTATTTCGTGCGCGCCTTCGGCCTGGGCCTGGCGCAGGTCGGCCTGATCGTGGGCCTGATCGGCGGCTTCTCGGCGGGCCTGGGCACGCTGGTCGGCGGCTTCCTCAGCGACTGGGCCGGCAAGCGCAGCGCCAAATGGTACGCCCTGACCCCGGCCATCGGCCTCATTCTCTGCACGCCGATCTACATCATCGCCTACCTGCAGACCGAGTGGCAGATGACCGCCCTGATCCTGCTGATCCCGGGCGTCTTCCACTACGTCTACCTCGCCCCGACCTTCGGCGTGGTGCAGAACTCGGTCGAGCCGCGCCGCCGCGCCACCGCCACGGCCCTGCTGTTCTTCTTCCTCAACCTGATCGCCCTGGGCGGCGGGCCGGTGTTCACCGGCTGGCTGATCGACCACCTGGCCGGCTTCCACTTCAACCATCCGGACGCGAGCGGCATCTTCGGGGCCCTCGGCGGCATGTTCTCGCCCGGCCCCATCGATTTCGCGAGCGCCTGCCCCGGCGGGATCGCTCCCAAGGGCGCGCCGATCGAGGCGGCCAAGGCCTGCGGCGGCGCCATGGCCCGCGCCACCCAGCAGGGCATCATCGTCTCGCTGTGCTTCTACGCCTGGGCGGGGGTGCACTACGCCCTGGCGGCCATCGGCATGGTCAAGCACATGAAGGCGCGGGGCTAGAAGCGATCCTTCTCCCCTTGCGGGAGAAGGTGGCGGCCGAAGGCCGTCGGATGAGGGGTCTCTCAGATCTCGACCGCCACACCCGGTCGTTCGGTTTTCTCGGCGGATAGGCTTGAGAGACCCCTCACCCGACCTGCTCCGCAGGCCACCCTCTCCCGCAAGGGGAGAGGGACGCTGGACCTAAGTAATAACCCGCTTCCCTTGACTCCGCGGCCCCGCGCGACGAAACCCCCGGCCCATGATCAGCCGCTACGCCCGCCCCGAAGCCGCCGCCATCTGGTCCAGCCAGACCAAGTACAAGATCTGGTTCGAGATCGAGGCCCATGCCGCAGACGCCATGGCCGAACTGGGGGTCATCCCCAAGCTCGCCGCGGAGACCATCTGGGAGAAGGGCCGCGACGCGGTCTGGGACAGCGACCGCATCGACGAGATCGAGCGCGTCACCAAGCACGACGTCATCGCCTTCCTGACCCACGTGTCGGAAATCGTCGGCGCCGAGGCCCGCTTCCTGCACCAGGGCATGACCTCGTCCGACGTGCTGGACACCTGCTTCGCCGTGCAGCTGTCGCGCGCCACCGACCTGCTGCTCGACGGCGTCGACCTGGTGCTCGCCGCCCTCAAGCGCCGCGCGCTGGAACACAAGTTCACCGTCTGCGTCGGCCGCAGCCACGGCATCCACGCCGAGCCGATCACCTTCGGCCTGAAGCTGGCCGGCTACTACGCCGAGTTCCAGCGCGCCAAGGAACGCCTGGCGATGGCCAAGTTCGAAATCGCCACCTGCGCGATCTCGGGCGCCGTCGGCACCTTCGCCAATGTCGACCCGCGCGTCGAACAGCACGTGGCCGACAAGATGGGCCTGGCCGTCGAGCCGGTCTCGACCCAGGTCATCCCGCGCGACCGTCACGCCGCCTACTTCGCCGCCCTGGGCGTCGTGGCCTCGTCGATCGAGCGCCTGGCCACCGAGATCCGCCACCTGCAGCGCACCGAGGTGCTGGAAGCCGAAGAGCCGTTCGATCCGGGCCAGAAGGGCTCGTCGGCCATGCCGCACAAGCGCAACCCGATCCTGACCGAGAACCTGACGGGTCTGGCCCGCCTGGTCCGCTCGGCCGTGGTGCCGGCCATGGAGAACGTCGCCCTCTGGCACGAGCGCGACATCAGCCACTCGTCGGTCGAGCGCGGCATCGGCCCGGACGCCACCATCCACCTCGACTTCGCCCTGCGCCGCCTGGCGGGCGTCATCGAGCGCTTCAACATCTATCCCGACAACATGGCCAAGAACCTCGACAAGCTCGGGGGCCTGGTGTTCTCGCAGCGGGTCATGCTGGCCCTGACGCACAAGGACGTTTCGCGCGAAGACGCCTACGCCGCCGTGCAGGGCAACGCCATGAAGGTGTGGCGTGGCGAAGGCCGCTTCCTCGACTTCCTCAAGGCCGATCCGGTGGTCTCCAAGGCCCTGACCGACGCCGAGCTCGAGGAGCTGTTCGACCTCGGCTACCACACCAAGAACGTCGACGTGATCTTCAAGCGCGTCTTCGGCGAGCAGGCCTGAACGGCGTGAGCGAGCCGCCGATCCTTCGTCTCAATCCGGCGCTGGATCCGGCGGCCCTCGCGGCCGCCTACGCCCGGGACGGCATGGTCCGCATCCCGGCCATCTTCGAGCCGGCGGTGGCCGACATCCTGGCCCGGATGCTCGAAAAGGCCATCGACTGGGACGTCATCTGCTCGACCGAGACCGGCAAGGCCGAGGTGCTCGATCGCGCGACGATCCAGAAACTGGGCGGGGCGGCCGTGGCCGAGAAGCTGAAGGGCGCCACCCTGCGGGCCCGCAGCGGCTTCGCCTATGTCTATCTCGGCTACCCGATGATCACCGCCTACCTGGCCGGGCGCGACAAGGGCCATCCGATCCACGACCTGACCGAGTTCCTCAACGGACCGGAGATGGTCGCCTTCGGCGCCGACGTGATCGGCGTGCCTGGGCTGACCAAGCTGGACGCCCAGGCCACGCTCTACCGGCCGGGCGACTTCCTGACCCGCCACGACGACACCGGCGACGGCGACCGGCGCGCGGCCTACACCATCAGCCTGACGCGCGAATGGCGCAGCGACTGGGGCGGCCAGCTGCTGTTCCACGACGACCAGGGCGACATCGAGCGCGGCTACGCGCCGGCCTTCAACACCATGACCATCTTCAAGGTGCCCAGGCAGCACTCGGTGGCCCCCGTCGCGCCCTATGCCGGCGCGCCGCGGCTGATGATCACCGGCTGGCTGAAGGACAGCCCGCCCGACGGCGCCCCGCGGGCCTGAGCGGCGCGGGCGAGATGACCGGCGAGGTCCGCAAGCGCGGTTTTCCCCCCGTCGTCGATCCGGACGTGCGCCTGCTGGTGCTGGGCAGCCTGCCGGGCGACGCCTCGCTGGCGGCGGCGCAATACTACGGCCATCCCCGCAACGGCTTCTGGCGGCTGGTCGGCGCGGCAATCGAGCAGGACCTGCCGGCCCTGCCGTACGAGGCGCGGCTGGCCGCCCTGCTGGCCGCCGGCGTCGGGCTGTGGGACGTGCACGCCGAGGCCGTGCGCCCGGGCAGCCTGGACGCGGCCATCAAGGACGCCGCCGACAACGACCTCCTGGGCCTGATCGACAGCCTGCCGCGCCTGCGGGCGTTGGCGTTCAACGGCGGCGCGGCGGCCAAGGCCGGCGCGCGCCTGCTGGCGGGACGAACCGACCTGACGCTCGTTCCCCTGCCCTCGTCGAGCCCCGCCCATGCGGCCATGGGGTTCGAGGCCAAGCGCGAAGCCTGGCTGACGCTGCGGGCGTACCTGTAGGCTCAGCCCGCGGGCTTGACCGGAACCTTCGAGACCTTGGTCTGCAGGTAGTCGAACTGGCCCTCGCCGACCCAGGCCTCGTCGACCGACAGGACGGCGTTGAACCGGGCGGTCTGGCCCCCGTGCGGAAACTCGCCCGCCAGCGCCACCCGCAGGCCAAAGGGCGCGTCGCCGGTCGGCGAAACCTCGCCCGACACCTCGAAGCGGTGCTTGCCGCCGATCACCGCCTGGTTGATCTCGGCCACGCCGTTGGCGCGGTCGGCGGCGAACTGCAGGTCCAGCCGCACGATCGGCGCGCCGGGCATGCCCAGCTTGCCGACCACCAGTTGGACGGCCGATGCGTCCGCGCCGCACATTTCGCTGCCGTCGGCCATGCCTGAACTCCCCCGAGCGCCGAGCGGTCGCCCCCTGCGCCGCTTCGATCGTCATGGCCGAGTTAAAGCACACGCCGCCGGCTTCGCCGTGCGATTTCGCACAACGCCGATCAATGAGAACGGCAAAGGTCCGGCCGATGCGCGGCCGGACCTCGCTGCTCTACGTCGCCGAAGGGGTCAGACCCGCTTGACCAGCACGTTGTCGATATGGGTGTTCAGGTAGTCGAAGCCGCCGTGGCCGTTCCAGGTCTTGTCGACCACCAGCCCGGCGCGGAAGTTCGCCAGGAACGAGCCGATGGCGGGCGGCGGCACGCTGTAGACGAACTGGCCTTGCAGGGCGACCAGCAGCTGATCCTGGYCCAGGCCCGTGTGGTAGATGTGGCCCGAGACCGGGAAGCGATGATTGCCGCCCTGCACGGCCTGGGTGATCTCGGCGATGCCGCTGACATTGCCCGAGGGCGCGTCGACGGTCAGGGCCAGGTTGACGATCGGAGCGCCGGGCGTGCCGACGTCGCCGACCACGACCTTGACCAGGTAGAGGCCGACCGGGCCGATCTCGGCCGATTGGGAATGCAGGTTGCCGACGTCGTCAGCCATGTTTGCGTCCTCCGGGTTATCGGAGCGGTCGCTTGTTCGCCGCCCCGTTGTCGACGATGCGCCTCACGGGCGAATTCGCCGCCCGATAAAGCCTGAGGACGATTGCAGCTTTTTGACAACCTAAAGGTGCGCAAATTCACAGATGCGCGATAGCGACCAAAGAAAAAGGCCCGGCCGGTGCGAAACCGGCCGGGCCTTTTCGTTCGCCTTTCGGCGGATCGCTTACTCGCCGGCGCGAACCTGTTCGCGGGCGAAGGCCAGCAGCTCGGCCATCTTCATGCGGACTTCGCCTTCCGAGGCCGCGACGCCCGAGCCCTTCAGGTCTTCGAAGACCTTGCGGAACACGTCTTCGTCGCCGGGCTGCTCGAAGTCCGACTTCACGACCGCGCGGGCGTATTCCTCGACCGTGGCCAAGCCCATCAGGCCGGCGGCCCATTCGCCCAGCAGGCGGTTGCGGCGCGCGGTGGCCTTGAACTCCAGCTCCTGGTCGTTCGCGAACTTGCGTTCGAAAGCCTGCTCGCGGTCGTCGAAGGTCGTCATGAAAGCCCCAAGTTTCCCGAAACGCTTCCCGCCGAAGGGTGCAACCCAGGGCGGTAGTACGGCGCTCCAGTGTAAGAGAGTAGTTCGGTTTCGTCCCCTGCGAACATGGTATGTCCGCGAGACGAAGTGTTCTTGTGGCGGCTCCATATCCCGCCCAGCGGCGGGGGGCAATCGCCCGCGACGCCGCAGGGCGAAGGTTTACCACGATGGCAGCCCGCGTTTGCGGAAAAGGCTGCGTTCGGGTAGGTTCCGCCGGACATTTTTCAGTGAGCGGCCTTGAGTCGAACGCCGCGCGCAGCTATCCGCCGCGCGCGCTTTTCGTTTTCTCGGGAGTCATCCGGGCAAGGATGGCGCGCTTATTCGCAGGAAGGGCCTCGACGAGAGCCATGACCCGTCGCAAGAAGATCTACGAAGGCAAGGCCAAGATCCTGTACGAGGGCCCCGAGCCCGGCACCCTGATCCAGTACTTCAAGGACGACGCCACCGCGTTCAACGCGCAGAAGAAGGCCGTCCTGGAAGGCAAGGGCGTGATCAACAACCGCATCAGCGAGTACATCATGACTCGCCTGAACGCGATCGGCGTGCAGAACCACTTCATCCGCCGCCTGAACCTGCGCGAGCAGCTGATCAAGGAAGTCGAGATCGTTCCGCTGGAAGTCGTCGTGCGCAACATCGCCGCCGGCTCGATCGCCACGCGCCTGGGCCTGACCGAAGGCCAGCCGCTGCCGCGTTCGATCATCGAGTTCTACTACAAGGACGACAAGCTCGGCGACCCGATGGTCTCCGAAGAGCACATCACCGCGTTCAACTGGGCCGCTACCCAGGAGATCGACGACATGATGGCCATGGCCCTGCGCGTGAACGACTACCTGTCGGGCCTGTTCGGCGGCGTCGGCATCACGCTGGTGGACTTCAAGATCGAGTTCGGCCGCGTCTACGAAGGCGACTTCTCGCGCATCATCCTGGCCGACGAGATCAGCCCCGACAGCTGCCGCCTGTGGGATTCGGCGACCAACGAGAAGCTGGACAAGGACCGCTTCCGCCGCGACCTCGGCAACGTCATCGAGAGCTACACCGAAGTGGCCCGCCGCCTCGGCATCATGAAGGAAATGCCCACCGTCATCCAAGGCGGCGTGCACTAAGGTCAGTCAGGACGCCTCCCTGGCGGGAGGCGTCGCGACGCTTGCGTCGCTGGGGAGATTTTGCGTTGAAAGCCACCGTCCACGTGTTCCTGAAGCCCGGCGTGCTCGACGTCCAGGGCAAGGCCGTCGAGAACGCCCTGCACGGCCTGGGCTGGCCGTCGGTCAAGGACGCCCGCGTCGGCCGGGTCATCGAGTTCGATCTCGACGCCGCCGACGCCGAGGCCGCCAAGGCCGAGGTCAAGGCCATGTGCGACAAGCTGCTGGCCAACACGGTCATCGAGAGCTACCGCATCGATATCGCCTGAGGCGGATCGTGGGAGAGGCCAGCCTCCATCCCACCCGCCAGCGGATGCTCGACGTCTTCGGCGTCGAGCGCCTGCACGACTTCCGGGGGCCGGCCTGGACGCGGATCGAACTGATCCCCGACGCCACGGCCCCCGACCGTCTTCCCCAGCCCTTCACCGCCTCCGCCCGCCTCCTGCGCGAGCTCGACACCGCCCGCGCGGTCGTCGCCGCCATGTTCGGCCGATCCGAGCGCGTGACCCTGGAGCTGGGCTGGAGCTCCCACGAAAAGCCGCCGTTCAAGCGCCTGTCGCACCTGGGCTTCGACCTGCCGCGCGATCCGGCCTGGCGCCTGCGCCCCGATCCGCAGGACGCGCCCGACTGGTGGTGGAACCTCGCCTATGTCGAGACGACCGCCGCCGCCGACGCCCTGGCCCCCTTCCTGCTGGCCGCGGTCGGCGGCTTCCAGAAGCGGGGCCTGATCAACCTGTCGGTCGGGATCGTCGACTTCGAGACGGGCCTGGCCCTGGAGTTCTACGACGCCAAGGGCATGACCCCCATGGCCGTCACGCCCGAGCGCCTGGCGCCGGTCTATTGGCGGTTCCGCGACTGGGTGCGCGACGTCGAGATCGAGCGCTGCGACGCCCTGCTGGCGCCCTGGCGGGACGCCGCGCCCCGCCTGACCGTGGTCTGAGCCGGCTCGCCAGCAATCGCCCGCCGGCTGTGCGCCCGCGCACATTGCAGAACGACGTTACGCGATATTGACGACCAAGCTCCAGCGTGAGCTACTTTTTCAGGTTGCATTTCAAGCAAACACTCTGAAGGCGCGCACGGATGTGCCCAGACCCCGCCCGCCCGGAGCCCTGCTCGGCCACGCCGCTGCGGGCGACCCTGCCGCAACTGATCGGCTGCGGGCTGGGCCTGGCCCTGGGTCTGGCGGTCGATTGGGCCAATGGCGCGGGCGCGATGCTCGCGGGTCTCTGCACGCGCTCGGGCGGCTATGGCCCGGCCTTCATGGCGGTCTGCGAACTGGGACATCTGGGCATGGTCGTCGGGGCGCTGGCCGGCTGTTGCGCCAGTCTGGCCCGGCAGGCGCCGTGGCGAGCCGAGGCCGCGGCGCGCGACCGCGCCCTGCTGGCCTCGGGACTGGCGCTGGGCGGCATGCTGCTGGCGATGGCCGGTCTCAGCGCCCTGCCCGCCTGGGGCGGCAAGAGCCTGGGCGCGACGCTCGCGGCGATGMTGGCGGCCATGGTCGCGGGCCACGGGCTGGGCCTGCTGGCGCACGGATGGATTTCTAGCGGCGCCGGGCGCGCGCGACACAGGGAACGGGCGTGATGCGTGTGGAGATCGACATCGAGGGCGAGCTGCCCGACGGCCGGGTGTTCCTGACCTGGGCGCCCGTCAAGGCGACCGCGCGGGTGATCGACGGCGGCGCGGGCGGCGACGTGGACGTCCTGCTCGAGAACGGCGGCTCGGCCGGCGGCGGCAAGGTGGTGTTCGACACCAAGCGCCGCCACGACGGCGATCCGAGCCTTCGCCTGCGCCTGCCGCGCAACGGAACGCCCGTCGCGTTCTGGGTGGCCGGCGAGTTCGGCGAACCCAGCAAGAGCTACGGCGACGCCGGCATCAAGGCCAGCGTCGGCGGCGCGGTCGTCGGCACGACGCCGCTGATGGTGCGCATCCGCAAGGACGCCCAGACCCTGACCGAGGCCGAACGCGACCGCTTCCTGGTGGCGCTKGCCCGGCTGAACGACGCCGGCGCGGGCCCCTTCCGGGCGTTCCGCGACATGCACACCAACCTCTCCAGCCGCGAGGCCCACGGCGGCCCCGGCTTCCTGTCCTGGCACCGCTCGTACCTGCTGGACCTTGAGCGCGAGCTGCAGGCCATCGATCCGAGCGTCGCCCTGCCCTACTGGCGCTTCGACAAGCCGGCGCCCAACATCTTCGACTCGCACTTCCTGAGCATGCCCGCGGCCTCGCCGACGGCCGGCGACCTGGTGCGGTTTCCGCCCGGCCATCCGCTGGAGCACTGGTCGACCGACAGCTTCACCGGCGTGATGCGGCGGCCCAACTTCGACATCAGCACGGCCCCGCCGTCGCGCCGCGCCGGTCGCGCCTACGTGCTGACCGAGCGCGAGACCCTCGATCTGGGGGTCACCTTCCGCCAGCTGCGGGCGATGGAAAGCGCCCCGCACGGGCCGGCCCACGTCAGCTTTTCGGGCTTCATCAGCTCGATCCCCACCGCGGCGAAAGACCCGCTGTTCTTCCTGCTGCACGGCAATGTCGACCGGCTGTGGGCCAAGTGGCAGTGGGCCAACCGGCGCTTCGACACGGCCGATCCGGACGCCTTCCAGGCCGGCGGCCCGCTCGGCCACCGGCTGCCCGACACCATGTGGCCCTGGAACGGCGTCACCGGCGGCGAGCGCCCGCCCACGGCGCCGGGCGGGCCGCTGAAGGACTCGCCCGTCACCCGGCAGCCCGGCCCCAAGCCCACCGTGGGCGTCATGCTCGACTACCTCGGCGTCAGGAGCGGCCTGGACCAGGGTTTCGCCTATGACGACGTCCCCTTCGAAGCCGCCTGACGCGGGAGCCAGACGATGAAGGCCAGTGACTATCGCCGGCAGTACGAGGCCCAGCTCGCCGCCTCGGCCTCGTTCACCGACGGCCTGCGCGCCGCCGCCGCGCCCGAGATCGACGCCGAGGACGACATCCCGTCCCTGCTGGCCATCGCCGCCGACAAGACCGCCTCGGAGGACGATCGCCAGGCCGCGCTGGAACAGGTGCACGCCGCCACCTTCCTTGGCCAGGCGTTCGACGGCCATCGCGCCGAGTATCTGGCGGCGCTGCGCAAGCTGATCACCGACGACGCCCCGGCCCTGCGTCGCCTGGCGCTGGAATGGCTGAGCGCGGTCAAGGACGACGTCGCCCAGAAGGCCCTGGCCGAGGGCCTGAAGAACCCGGCCAAGGCCCTGGTCTCGGCGGCCAACGCGCTGGAGTTCCTCAGCCTCGACGAGCACAGCGCCGTGACCCCGCTGGCCCGCCTGGTGCTGGAGCGCGAGAAAGACCTGGAGACCAGGGTCGCGGCCCTGCGCACCCTGACGGCCGACCCGAACGCGGCCGACCTGTTCGCGCGTTTCATGCGCGACAAGGACGAGTTCAAGGAAGTGCGCCAGATCAGCGCCGTGGGCCTGCAGAAGCTGAACGAGAACCTGTTCCAGAAGGTGGCCCAGCAGATCGCCGTCGACGACCACGACTTCGACGACATCCGGGCCACCGCCCTGAACGGCCTGGCGCGCAGCCCGATCGCCGAGCAGTTGCTGAGCAATCCGGCGGTGCGGGCCTCGGCCAAGGCGATCGGCGAGAAGCTGTCCTCGAACGCCTTCTCGGCCCTGCTCTCGCGCATCAGGCCCGGGTCGGACGCCTGAGATGCCCGCCGGGGCCACGATCGACGCCACGGCGCCGGCCGACGAACGGCAGGCGGCCATCGACCTGGCCCTCGCCGGCCCGGACGCGCCGGCGGCCCTGACCCGGCTGCTGGCCGAGGACGGACCGCTCTATCGCGGCCTGGGCGCGTCGGAGGCCGAACGCCTGCGCGGACGGGTGCTGGCGGGCTTCGCGGTCGCAGGCCTGCCGCCGACCGCCCTGCCCCAGGTGCTGGCCGAGCTGGAGACGGGGCTGAACCCGCAGGTGGTGGCCGGGGCCGCCCTGGCGTTGGCGGGAACCACCTCGCCGCCGATCGAGGCGCTGGACCTCCTGGCGGCCGCCGCCCTGCGCATCCGGCCGGTCGACGACCTGACGGCGCTGGGCGCGGGTCCGCCCGCCAGCGCGGCCGCGCAGGTCGTACGCGCCATGGCCCGCTACGGTCCGCCGGCCGCCTCGCGACTGCGGGTTCTGCGGGCCGAAGGCGGCTGGTCGGCGGCGGTGACGACCGCCCTCTCCGAAGCCATCGCCACGGCCGAAGCCGCCGCGCCGAAGGGTTGCTGCGGCGGACGGGCGGGCGCCGTCCCAGCCCCGCCCGCCGCCGCGCCCGGAGCCGTCGACGACGTGCAGATCCAGGACCAGACAGGCGCGGTGATGCGCTTTGGCGACCTGTTCGCCGGCCGGCCGGCCGCCATCGCCTTCTTCTACACGCGGTGCATGAACCCGCAGAAATGCTCGCTGACCATCTCGCGCCTGGCGGCCGTGAAGGCGCGGCTGAAGGCGGCGGGACTGGACGAGCAGGCCAGCGTGGCGGCCTTCACCTACGACCCGGCCTACGACACCCCGCGCCATCTGGAGACCTACGGCCGCGACCGCGACTTCCCGTTCGACGCCCGCTGCCGGCTGCTGCGCACCACCGGACCTCTGGAACCGCTGCAGGCCCATTTCGAGCTCGGCGTCGGCTTTGGCCCGGCCACGGTCAACCAGCACCGCATCGACCTGGCCGTGATCGACGCTGCGGGCCGCATCGCGCTCAGCCACGCCCACCGGCTGTGGGACGACGGCGAGGTGTTCGAGACGCTGGCCAGGCTGATCCGCGCCTGACCTCTTTCGCGGCGTCCCTTTCGGAACAGCCCCTTTCGGAACGGCCGGGCGGCGCCTACCTCCAGGACAAGCACAACCGGGAGGACGTCATGGCGGCATTCGAGCTGGCCCAGGTCAATATCGGCCGGCTGAAGGCGCCGATCGACCATCCGTCGATCAAGGACTTCGCCGACAACCTCGACCGGATCAACCTGCTGGCCGAGGGCTCGCCCGGGTTCGTGTGGCGGCTGAAGGGCGACGGCGGCAACGCCACCGACCTGCCCATCGGCGGCGACCCGCTGCTGATCCCCAACCTGTCGACCTGGACCGACATCCCGTCGCTGGGCGCCTATGTCTATCGCTCGGCCCATGTCGAGATCATGCGTCGCCGCCGCGAATGGTTCGAGCCGGCCGAGGGGCCGCACATGGCCCTGTGGTGGGTTCCCGCCGGTCATCGCCCCACCGTCGAGGAGGCGGTGGAGAAGCTGGCCCTGCTGGCCGCCCACGGCCCGACGCCCGCGGCCTTCACCTTCCGCCAGCCCTTCCCGGCCCCGGCCGGCGAGGCGGTCGGGCCCGTGCTGGACGAATGCGCGTGAGTTTCAGCGCCTACGCCGCTGACATCCGCTTCGAACGGTGCTACAGGCCCGCGCCATGAAAGCCGCCGTCGTCGTCTTCCCCGGTTCCAACTGCGATCGTGACTGCAAGGTCGCCGTCGAGCGCTCCACCGGCGCCCGCGTCGAAATGGTCTGGCACCAGGAGACGGCCCTGCCGGACGACCTGGACCTGATCGTCCTGCCCGGCGGCTTCTCCTACGGCGACTACCTGCGCTGCGGCGCCATGGCCGCCCAGAGCCCGGTGATGAAGGAAGTCGTCACCGCAGCCAACCGCGGCGTGGCCGTCGTGGGGATCTGCAACGGCTTCCAGGTGCTGACGGAAGTCGGCCTGCTGCCCGGCGCCCTGCTGCGCAACGCCAAGCTGAAGTACATCTGCAAGCCGGTCGAGCTGGACATCGTCAACGCCCAGACCCGCTTCACCGCCGCTTTCGGCGAGCAGCGCGACGCGGTGATGACCGTGGGCAACGGCGAGGGCAACTTCTTCGCCGACGAAGAGACGCTGAACCGCATCGAAGGCGAAGGCCAGGTCGTGTTCCGCTACAAGGACAATCCCAACGGCTCGGCCCGCGACATCGCCGGCATCGTCAACGCCGGTGGCAACGTCCTGGGCCTGATGCCCCACCCCGACCGCTCGTTCGACGCCGACCTCGGCTCGGAAGACGGCGCGATCCTGTTCCGCAGCGTCTTCCAGAGCGCCTGACGACTACGACGTCGGCGGAACCAGCTTCCAGCCGGCGCCGTCGCGAACGACCTGAACGCGTGTCCCGTTAGACGACATGCGCTCGGACGCATCCGGCGATATCGCCCGCGAAAACTCCAGTGTGTTCTCGTCGATCCAGCGCGGGTCGCACGCCGATGGAGCATCGAGCTCGACGAGCTTGAAGACACCGTCCTTATAATCGGCGATCTGCACGCCGTTCAGCCCCTCGCCGTCGACGTCGCCTCCCGCCGCGGCGAACGAGCCGCCCTTCGGCGAGACCACGGGCGCTCCCGCCAGCGAGATCGCGCGTCCGCCCATGTCGACCAGCGTCCAGGTCTCGCTTTCCCAGAGAACGCCATGCACGACGTCGATCGGCGCGCCGTCGATACGGCCCAGGTAACGATAGGCGCTGGCGGCGTCGTTGTGCTCCTCCCGCGTCCGGTCGACGAACCGAACACCAGAGACGGTCAGCACCTCGCCCTCGCGGCGTACACGCCCCAGGGTGGACAGCACGGCCGGCGCCTCGGCGCGGTTCTTGGCCGCCATATCCTCCCGCTGCATCTTCAGGAAGACCGTCGGATCATAGGGAACGTTTTCATAGCGCCCTGCGGGCTCGGGGCTTGGCCGAGCACCGTGACAAGCAGCCCGAACCGTGTCGAACACCTTACCCTCGAACGGAGCCAGCAGGACGGCTTCGACCGACGCCTCTCCGTTGCCTTCGGCCTCGCGCTCGCAGCCTACGATCATCGCCGTGGCCAGGATCACAGCGCCCGCCTGCTTCCAACCCATCACACCCCCTCAAGTTGGCATGAGGGAACCACGCGCATGACCGCGGCTCAAGCCGACGTAAACGCCCACGAAAAAGGGCCGGCGGAGCGACGCCGGCCCTTCCTCCGATGGAGCGCTGCTAACGCTCGCCAGAGCATTTTCCGACGAAGTGGGTACCGGTTCGTCGTCAGAAAATGCGCTGAAGCTTCAGATCAGCGGTCGCGATCGCGCTCCGGCTGATTTTCCTGGCCGCCCGGGTTGCGGCCCTGCTCGTTCTGGCGCTGCTGCTGTTGCTGGCCCGGCGCCTGGCGCTGCGGGTTCTGCTGTTGCTGCTGCGGATTGCGGGTTTGTTCGCCCATGGGCCTTACTCCTCTTCGTTCCGCGCGCTGCGATGCGCACGGGATGAAGAACGGGCGCGAGACTCGCCGCGTTCCTTCGGCGCAGCTGCCTTAGTTCCTGCTTAGCTTATGTTTTTACGCGGGTTTTCGCGCGAGACGTCAGATCGCCGAACGGATGTCGGTATGGACGAAGTCGTCGCCCTTGAAGAGCAGCGGCGCATTCAGCGACTTGGCGAGGGCGTAGGAAAAGCAGTCTCCGAGATTCAGCCTCGCCGGATGGCGGCCTTTGCCAAAAGTCATCGCCGCCTCGACCGCCACGCGCACCTGCACACGATCGACATCGACAATCTCGATGCCGAGCATCTGCAGATCCCTGTCGAGCTCGTTCGAGACGATCTCTGGCCCGTAGGCCCTGGCATAGACGTGGGCGGCCTCGACCACACTGGCGGCGGACATCGCCTTGCGCGGCTGGGCGAGCAGGAGCGAGAGAAACATCTCGCGCTCGGGCTCTTTCAGGACGATGGCCGCCAACGCCGACGTATCGACGACGATCAACGAGGCAGGCCCTGCTCGTCATACATTTCGGCATCGATCTCCGCCGCCGTCTTGTCGGAGATGCGGAGCCGCGCATCGACCTCCCGCAGCCAAGCCTCGATCTCGACGCGTCGATCCGTCTGCGCCTGGGGCTCAAGCCCCAGCGTCTTCAACGTATCAGCCAGCGCATTATGGATCGCATCCGTCAGGCTGACGCCCGTGGCTTCAGCCACCTGACGGGCCAGGGCCTCGGTCTCGGCGCGCTTGATGCTGATGCCCATTTCTAGAACCACCTTCAGCTTTCTAGAATATAGCGGAATCCCCGCAGCCGCGCTAGAAGGCGCGCCCATGAGCGCACCGACCAACGCCCCCGCCAAGTCCCCCGCCAAGACGATGGCCGATACGGCCGCCGAGTTCGGCCTGAAGCCCGAGGAATACGCGGTCGTCCTCGACCGCCTGGGCCGCGAGCCCAACCTCGTCGAGCTGGGCGTGTTTTCGGTGATGTGGTCCGAGCACTGCTCGTACAAGTCGTCCAAGAACCAGCTGAAGAAGTTCCCGATCAGCGGCCCGCGCGTGATCTGCGGTCCGGGCGAGAACGCCGGCGTCATCGACATCGATGACGGCGACGCGATCATCTTCAAGATGGAAAGCCACAACCACCCCTCCTACATCGAGCCCTATCAGGGCGCGGCGACGGGCGTGGGCGGCATCATGCGCGACGTCTTCACCATGGGCGCGCGTCCCATCGCCCTGCTGAACGCCCTGCGCTTCGGCGAGCCGGCTCACCCCAAGACCAAGCGCCTGGTGGACGGCGTGGTCGCCGGCATCGCCGGCTACGGCAACTGCGTGGGCGTGCCCACCGTCGCGGGCGAGACCAACTTCCACAAGGGCTACAACGGCAACATCCTGGTCAACGCCATGTGCGTGGGCCTGGCCAAGGCCGACAGCATCTTCTACTCGGCCGCTCCAGGCCCGGGCCTGGCGGTCGTCTATTTCGGCTCCAAGACCGGCCGCGACGGCATCCACGGCGCGACCATGTCGTCGGCCGAGTTCTCCGAGGATTCCGAGGAGAAGCGCCCCACCGTGCAAGTCGGCGACCCCTTCGCCGAAAAGCTGCTGATCGAAGCCACGCTGGAGCTGATGGCCACCGGCGCCGTCGCCGCCATCCAGGACATGGGCGCTGCTGGTCTTACGTCGTCGTCGGTCGAGATGGCCGGCAAGGGCGGCGTCGGCATCGAGCTGAACATGGACATGGTCCCGCAGCGCGAGACCGGCATGTCGGCCTACGAGATGATGCTGTCGGAAAGCCAGGAGCGCATGCTGGCGGTCCTGAAGCCCGGCCGCGAGCAGGACGGCCACGCCATCTTCGAGAAGTGGGGCCTGGACGCCGCCGTCATCGGCTACACCACCGACACCGGCCGCCTGGTGCTCAAGCACCACGGCGAGACCGTCTGCGACGTGCCGCTGGCCCCGCTGTTCGACGATGCGCCGCTCTATGACCGTCCCTGGACCGAACCGAAGGTCGACGCCCGCCTCGACCCGGCCAAGGTCGCCGCGCCGCAGAACTGGGAAGAGGCCGTGCTCAAGGTCCTCGGCTGCCCCGACATGGCCTCCAAGCGCTGGCTGTGGGAGCAGTACGACCGTCACGTGATGGCCGACACGCTGGAAGACAGCGCCACCGGCTGCGACGCCGGCATCGTGCGCATCCACGGCACCGGCAAGGCCGTGGCCGTGACCAGCGACTGCACCCCGCGTTACGTCCAGGCCGACCCGTACGAAGGCGGCAAGCAGGCTGTCGCCGAAGCCTGGCGCAACCTGACGGCTGCGGGCTCGCTGCCCATCGCCATCACCGACAACCTCAACTTCGGCAGCCCCGAAAAGCCCGAGACCATGGGCCAGATCGTGCGCGCCACCGACGGCATGGCCGAGGCCTGCCGCGTGCTCGACTTCCCGGTCGTGAGCGGCAATGTCAGCCTCTACAACGAGACCAACGGCGTCGCCATTCCGCCGACCCCGACCGTCGGCGCCGTCGGCCTGCTGGCCGATTACGACCTGCGCACGGGCTTCGGCAACGTGGCCGAGGGCGACACCCTGGTGCTGATCGGCGAGACGCACGGCGAACTGGGCGCCTCGATCTATCTGCGCGAGATCCTGGGCCGCGAGGACGGCGCCCCGCCGCCGGTCGACCTGGCGGTCGAGCGTAAGAACGGCGACTTCGTCCGCGGCCTGATCGGCTCGGGCCTGGTGGCCGGCGTGCACGACCTGTCGGACGGCGGCCTGCTGGTCGCCGCGGCCGACATCGCGCTGGCCAGCAAGGTCGGCGTCACCCTGAACGCCACCAGCCACGCCCACGCCCACCCCTACCTGTTCGGCGAGGACCAGGCCCGCTACCTGGTGGCGACGCCCGATCCGGACGCCCTGCTGGAAGCGGCCAAGGAAGCCGGCGTGCACGCCAATCTCGCGGGCGTGGCCGGCGGCGAGGCCTTCGCCTCGACCGACCTGTTCTCGATCCCGCTGGCCAAGCTGCGCGAGGCGAACGAAGCCTGGCTGCCGGCGTTCATGGGCTGATCGCCGAGAGCGGCGAGAGTATCGAGAAGAGAGTGTTCCTGATGCGCCTGCCGCTGATCGCCGCCGCCCTGCTGACCCTGGCCGCCTGCGCCCCGACGGCTCCTCCGCCGGCGGGGCCCGCCCAGGCCGCCTCGGCCGGCGATACCGCCGAGGCCTGCGCCGCGCGCGGCGGCCAGATCGAGATGGTCGGCCGCCGCGGCCTGCCCACCTGCGTCGTGCCCTACGCCGACGCCGGCAAGGCCTGCACCGACAACGCCCAGTGCCAGGGCGGCTGCATCGTCGAGGGCAACCTCGAACCCAACGACGCCCCGGTGACCGGCCAGTGCAAGCGCTCGAACGTGCAGTTCGGCTGCTACGCCAAGGTGGTCAACGGCAAGGCGGTCGGCGCGATCTGCGTCGACTGACTAGATCGCCCCGTAGGTCACCGAGAAGCCGCCGTCGGCCGCCTGCACGACGGTGGCCTTGGCCCGCTCGCGGCCGGTGAAGTCGATGACCGCCCCGGCCCTGGCCGACAGGTCCAGCACCTTGCCGCGCACATAGCGCCCTTCGATCAGGTGGAACACCGGCCGTGGCCGGATCTGGTAGGTGATCTGCGGCCGGGCCGCGAACACCGCCGCCGGCACGGGCTCGTTGCTGTCGATCTGCTTGGTCACGCCCAGCACCACCCCGTCGCCGTTGGGAAAGTCGGCCTTGGTGCGGATCGCGAAGTGGCCTGGCTCGGCCGCGCCGGACGTCAACTCCTCGGCGAAGCCCCGGCTGCCGCCCTGGTCGTCCATGTGGGTGATGGTGACGAGGTCGCGGGCCAGCGGGTTCACCGGCACGGCGAACAGGCCCTTGATCACCCGGTCGACCTGCACGACGGCGGGAAAGTCGACCAGGGCCTGGACCGCCTCGCTGAAGGTGGTGGTGCGGGGCGCGCCCGGCTCGACATAGTCGAACGCCGCGCAGACCGCGGGCAGAACCGCCACCGGCGCGCCGTCCTGGGTGACGTCCGGCGGCGCGGGCAGCAGCCCATAGCTGCGAACCGCGTCGCCGCCGTTCACGATCTCGATCGTCCAGACCGCCATGCCCCCTCCGCCGGCTCAGTTCGCGCCGTAGGCGACGGCGAAGACCCCGTCGGCCCCGGCCGTGATCGTCGCCTTCAGGTCGTCGGCGTCGAAGTCGATATCGGCCACCGACGGCGGATGCAGCGCCAGCGCCTCGCCCCGCAGCGGGCGTCCCTGCGCCAGGTGGAAGCGGCGCGACGGCTTGATCACGAACACGCCGCCCGGCTTGGGCGCGAAACCGGCGATCGGGTACGGCAGGTCGCTGTCGCCGAACTTGCCCAGCCCGACCGTCGAAGGCGGCGGGAAGCCCTCCCTCACCAGCGGATCGGACGTGTGCAGCGAGACCGTGCCGTACTCCGACCGCCCGTGCTCGACCGGTCCGAAGATGCCGCTGTTGAAGTCGGTGAGCAGGCTGACGCTGTCGCGCGCCCGGGCGTCGACCGGAACATTGGCGCTTTCCACCAGCACCACGCCGGGCGCGGGCTTGGCGCCGTTCAGGTCGACATAGATGGAGATGCTCTCGCTGAACGTCGAGCGCCGCCGCTCGCCGGGCTGGACGCCCGGATAGGTGATCCAGGCGCAGGGATGCACCGCGACGGCCTGGCCGGCGAAACGCACCTCCGGCGGCTGGCTGAAGACGAAGAAGTCCTGCGCCGCCCCGGTTTCGTTGACCACCTCGATCGTCCAGATCGCCATCTTTCGCCCCTGCCCGCGGCGCGACCTCGCGCCGAAACGAGCACAAGCTATGCGAGAAACAGTTATTTCCACAATTGAAGATGGTTCGCCGCGATGCCCCCGGCGCGTTCGGGTCGAAAATGTCATGCGGGCGTCAGCCTGGCGACCCGAGCCCTCTGCCATCTAGGCTGCAGTCCTCGCCCGGCCGCTACCGAGCCCCCTTCCCGCCCCAGCCGTGGCGGTCGGCGCGGGGACGCTGTATCAAAGCTGTTCGAGGAGGCCTTGCGCCTCCGCCGCACGAACACCGCGCCGCCGGGCCAGCCGCCATCATGAAGATCCTGATCGTCGAGGACGAACCCAAGACCGTCGCCTATCTGCGCAAGGGGCTGACGGAACAGGGCTACTCGGTCGACTTCGTCGGCGACGGCGAGGACGGCCTGCACCTGGCCCAGACCCTCGACTACGACGCCATCGTGCTGGACGGCATGCTGCCGGGCCTCGACGGCGTGGCCATGCTGGAGCGCCTGCGCCAGACCCGCCAGACGCCGGTGATCATGCTGACCGCCCGCGACAGCGTCGACGACCGCCTGCGCGGCCTGGGGGCCGGCGCCGACGACTACCTGGTCAAGCCGTTCTCGTTCCTGGAGCTGCTGGCGCGGCTGCAGGCCATCACCCGGCGCGGACGCGGCGAGGCCACCACCATCACCGTCGGCGACCTGCATCTGGACCTGCTGGCCCGCCGCGCCACCCGGGCCGGACGCCGCCTGAACCTGACGGCCAAGGAGTTCGCCCTGCTGGCCGTGCTGGGCCGGCGCCAGTCGCAGATCGTCTCCAAGACGATCATCACCGAGCTGGTCTGGGACATCAATTTCGACACCAACACCAACGTGGTCGAGGTGGCCATCAAGCGGCTGCGGGCCAAGATCGACGGCATGTTCGAGACCAAGCTGCTGCACACCGTGCGCGGCATGGGCTACGTGCTCGAGCACCGCCCCGACGGAGGCCCCGAATGACCCCCGCCTCGATCGCGCCCAAGTCCATAGCCGGCCGCCTGGCCCTGATGTTCGCCATCGCCACCACCCTGGTGTCGGTGCTGGCGGGCGTGGCCATCTTCGGCTTCCAGAGCCTGGAGTTGCGCCGCCACCAGGCCGAGGAGCTGAACGCCCGCATGGAGATCATCGACGCGATGATCCGCCACGCCGGCGATCCCCAGCGCTGGCCGATGCTGGGCGACAAGCTGGAATCGTTCACCCCCGCCAACGGCAGCACCCGCTACCGGGTCGACTGTCCCGACGCCCGCTTCCGCTTCGCCCCCGACGACGCCCTGGCCCGGGCGCGCGACGGCGTCGACCTGATCCATTTCGACGGCAAGCGCTACATGACGCTGACCCGGCGCGTGCCGCCCTATCTGGAACGGCCGGAGGTGCGGCTGGTGATCGCCACCGACACCGCGCCGTTCGACGCCTCGCGCCGCGTGCTGGGCGTCGGCGTGCTGGCCGTGTCGCTGGTGACCATCGCCCTGGTCAGCCTGCTGGGCTGGTGGGTGGCGCGCAAGGGCCTGGCCCCCGTCGACCGCCTGTCGCAGCGCGCCCGCGCGCTGAACCCCAACGATCTTGGCCTGCGCATGCCCACCCACGACCTGCCGACCGAGCTGGTGGGCCTGATGACCGCCTTCAACGGCGCGCTCGACCGCCTGCAGGACGCCTACGAGCGCCTGGCCTCGTTCAACGCCGACGTCGCCCACGAGCTGCGCACGCCGCTGGGCAACCTGATCGGCCAGACCCAGGTGGCCCTGTCGCGCCCGCGCGAGACCGGCGAGCTGGAAGAGGTGCTGCATTCCAACCTCGAAGAGCTGGACCGCCTGCGCTGCATCATCAACGACATGCTGTTCATGGCCCGCGCCGACCAGGGCGCGCTGGCGGCCAACCTGGAGACGGTGTCGCTGGCGGCCCTGACCCACAAGACCGCCGACTTCCTCGACGTGCTGTTCGAGGACGCCGGCGTCGCGCTGGTGGTGGTCGGCGACGGCCTGGTGGCGGCCGACGCCTCGCTGCTGGGCCGGGCGGTGACCAACCTGCTCGACAACGCCATCCGCCACGGGGTCGACTGCAAGACGGTGCGCGTGACCATCGAGCCGCAGCCGGACGGCAAGGTCTGCCTGGGCGTGCGCAACCGCGGCGGCCCCATACCCGAGGCGCACCTGGCGCGGCTGTTCGACCGCTTCTATCGCCTCGACCGCGCCCGCGAGCACAGCCACGACGTCCACGGCCTGGGCCTGGCCGTGGTCAAGGCCATCGTCACCATGCATGGCGGCGCGGTGTTCGCCCGCTGCGACGAGGGCGAGGTGCTGATCGGCTTCACCCTGCCCGGCGGCGCGGCCCCCTCCGGCGATCCCCAGGAGCCCGCGACGCGCAGGGGCGAGCCGGTTCAGGCCTGACTGCCGCCAGACCCCCATAGGCGACCCGTAACCTTGGCGCTAAGGTCCGCGTCCAGGGGGGGCGCATGTCGGGTTTCACGGATCTTGAAAAGGCCGCGCTGAGCGCGATCTGCGACGCCAGGCCAGGCATGGCGCGGCAACTGCGCTCGCTGCTGGCGACGATGCAGCTGGCCGAGCGCGAGAACACCGGCCACGGCTTCTACACCTGCTTCGACGTCGACCGCGCCCAGCCGCCCCTCGACTGGCCGACGCGCACGCTGGAAAGCCCGACCGCCGAGGTCGCGGTCGACGGCAGGACCCTCCTGATGGGGTTCATCCTCTGGCTCGAGGACGGCTTCCCCACATGCCTGGAAGGGTTCCAGCACGGCACGCCCGAGGGCGAGGACATCGACCTCAAGCCCAAGGACCTGGCCGCCCTGGTCTGGACCCGCCTGGCCGACTGACCCGCCAACGACAGCAAACCGGAGACGCCCATGATCGCCGCCCTGCTCGCCGCCATCGCCCTCGAAGCCGCCGCGCCGCCCGCCGTTCCGGTCCAGCCGCAAGCCGCCGCCCCGCAGGCGCTGGATGCGGCCGCCGTCAAGGCGGTCGAGGCGGTGGCCTACGACTATGTCGACGGCCAGCTGGAAGGCGACGTCGCGCGCGTCACCCGCTCGCTGCACCCCGATCTGGCCAAGCGCGCCATCCGCGCGCGTCCGGATCCGGACGAGACCCTGGGCCTGCGCCGCATGAACCGCGACGAGCTCGTCAGCCTGACCCGGCAAGGCGCCCTGAAGACCCCGCGCGAGAAGTGGGACCGCAGCGTGCGCGTGCTCGACGTGGCCGGCAACGTGGCGGTGGCGCGGGTCGAGACCCCCTGGTTCGTCGACCATCTCAACCTTGGCCGGTTCGGCGACCGCTGGGTGATCGTCAACGCGCTCTGGTACCCCAAGCCCCAGCCGCCGGCGGCCAAGTCCTAGAATCCGGACTCGATTGGGACGGGTGAAAAAGGCCGTCATCCCGGCCGAAGACCCGCATCGCGGGTCGTAGAGCCGGGACCCAGGGGCCGTCGCACTGCGGTTGCTCCTGGGTCCCGGCTCTCCGCTTCGCTGCGGCCGGGATGACGATCGTTGGAGGCTTTGAACGCCACGGCGTCTTGCCGCCGGACGATTGGGCGCCCCCCTTAGGCGCTCTCCCCACCCCTCCAGCCGCCGCCCAGCGCGCGGATCAGGTCGACGCTGGCCGCCAGGCGGCGGGTGCGCAGGTCCAGGGCCGAGCGGCGGGCGTCCAGTTCGGCGGTCTGGGCGGTGACCACGTCGAGATAGCTGGCCGCCCCCTCGCGATACCGGGTCGTGGCCAGGGCGCGGGTGCGGGCGGCGGCGTCGACCGCCTCGTCCTGGCGGGCCTGGGCCGCGGCCAGGCGGTTCGCCAGCGCCATCTGGTCTTCGACCTCGCGGAAGGCGTCCAGCACGGTCTGGCGATAGCCTGCGGCGGCCTCGTCGAACACGGCGCGCGTGCGGGCGACCTCGGCCTTGCGGGCGCCGCCGTCCAGCAGCGGCAGGGCCGCCGCCGCCGGTCCCAGGGCCCAGACGCGATTGGCCGTGGTCAGCAGCTCCCCGCCCGTCGACTGCCAGCCGCCGCTGGCGGCCAGGGTCACGGTCGGGAACCAGGCGGCGCGGGCCACGCCGATGCGGGCGTTGGCGGCGGCCACCCGGCGCTCGGCCGCGGCGATGTCGGGCCGACGCTGCAGAACGAGCGACGGCGTCGTCACCGGCGTCCTCGGCGCATCCGACAGGCCGTCGATCGCCACGACCGAGAAGCTGGAGGCCGGCTCGCCGACCAGCACCGCCAGCGCGTGCTCCAGCAAGGCGCGATCGGCCAGGGCCTGCTCCTGCTGGGCCAGCGCGGTGGCCAGCTGGGTCTCGGCCCGGCCGGTGTCGAGCGCGCTGGAGGCGCCGCCCACCTGGCGTCGCCGGGTCAGGTCCAGCGCCTGGCGATAGGCGTCGGCGGTCGACGACAGCACGGCGATCTGGGCGTCGGCCCCGCGCAGCTGGAAATAGGCGTCGGCCAGCTGGGCCTGCAGGCTCAGGCGCACGGCGGCCAGGTCGGCGGCGCTGGCGTCGGCGTCGGCCCGGCCGGCCGCCACCTGGCTGCGCACGCGGCCCCACAGGTCCAGCTCGTAGGCGGCCGAGGCGCTGAGGCCGACCGGATCGGTGCGGCCGGCGGAGGTCGTGCGCTGGCTGGCCGCGCCCGCGTCGATCCCCACCGTCGGATAGAGGTCGCTGCGCGCCTGGCGGGCCAGGGCGCGGGCCTGGTCATAGCGCGCCAGGGCCTGGGCGAGGCTGGCGTTGCCGCCCGACAGGCGCTGCTCCAGGCCGTCCAGCACCGGATCGGCGAACACCGCCCACCAGTCGCCGGCCTGAGCCGTGCCGGCCGCGCCCGCCGGGGTCCAGGGTCCGGTGTCGCGGAAGGCGGCGGGGGCCTGGACGGCCGGCGGCGCATAGGCCGGCGCCGTGCTGCAGGCCGCCAGGCCCAGCAGCGCCAGGGGCAGGACAGCCTTAGCCGCGCGCACCGGCGCCTCCCTCGGCTTGGGCGGTCTTGTTCTGGGCGGGCTTGGGCTGGATGGCGCGCACGCTGTCGCCGTCGGCGATGGCGTCGGGCGGGCTGCTGACCACCCATTCGTTGGCCGCCAGGCCGCCGGCCAGCTCCAGTTCCGAGCCGTGGTCCTTGGCGATCGTGACCTTGCGGATGTGCACCTTGCCGTTGCTGTCGACCACGGCGATCGCCGTGCCCTCCTTGCGGAACAGCAGGGTGTTGGCCGGCACGCGCAGGGTGGCGGGCGCGGCCTGGGCCAGGCCGCCCTTGCCCAGATCGAGGCTGACCTGGGCGTAGGCGCCGGGCTTCAGCAGGCCCGCGGCGTTGTCGACCTCCAGCTGCACCAGCATGGCGCCCGACTGGGCGTCGACGGCGTCGGCGGCGCGCACCAGCCGCGCCTGGAACGACTGGCCGGGCTGGTCGGGCGTGGCGAAGCTGGCGGTCATGCCCGGACGGATCGAGGCGGCCATGCTCTGGGGCACGCTGACATAGAGGCGCAGGCGACGGGTGTCCGACACCGTGAACAAGGGCGACGGCGCGCCGCCCCCGGCGCTGATCAGGGCGCCCAGGTCGGTGTCGCGGCTGGTCACCACGCCGTCGAACGGCGCGACGATGCGCTTGAAGGCGGCCAGGCTCTCCAGCCGGCGCACATTGGCGGCGGCCTCGTTGCGCATGGCTTCGCGGGCGGCCAGGTCGCCCTGCTTCTCGTCGGCCTCCTGCTGGGAGACGGCGTTCTCGCTCACCAGGCGCTTCCAGCGGGCGGCCCCGACCGAGGCGAGGTCACGCTGGGCCGAGGCCGTGGCCAGCGCGGCGCGGGCGGCGACCAGCTGCTGGTCGACTTCCGGCGCGTCGATATCGGCCAGCACCTGGCCGGCCTTCACCGGCTGGCCGATGTCGACGTACCAGCGACGCAGATAGCCGTCGGTGCGGGCGTAGACCGGGGCCTGGTTCCAGGCCTGCAGGCGGCCGGGCAGCACCAGCGCGCCGTCCTCGCCGGCGGTCGGCCGCACGACGCTGACGGTGACGACGCCGGCGTCCTGGCTGGCGGCGGCCAGGTCCTTGCCGCTCATGAAGCGGGCGGCCGCGCCCGTCGCCAGGATCAGGGCGAAACCCGCGGCGCCGACCAGCGCCAGACGGCGCAGCCGACGCGGATCGGTCTTGGGCAGGGTGTCAGGCATGGACGGATCCTTCGGTGGACGGCGCTTCCGCGCGGGGGCGGCGGCCGTGGACGATGGCGAAGATGGTCGGAACAAACAGCAGCGAGGCGCAGGTGGCGAAGATCAGGCCGCCGATGACGGCGCGGCCCAGTGGGGCGTTCTGCTCGGCGCCCTCGCCCAGGGCCAGGGCCATGGGCCCCATGCCGATGATCATGGCCAGGGCGGTCATCAGCACCGGGCGGAAGCGGGTGACCCCGGCCTCGAAGGCGGCCTGCACCGCGTCGCCCGTGGCCGCCAGCCGCTCGCGGGCGAAGCTGACCACCAGGATCGAGTTGGCCGTGGCCACGCCCATGCACATGATCGCGCCGGTCAGGGCGGGCACCGACAGCGGCGTGCCGGTGGCGAACAGCATCCAGGCGATGCCCGCCAGGGCGGCCGGCAGGGCCGAGATGATCACGAACGGGTCCAGCCAGGACTGGAAGTTGATGACGATCAGCAGGTAGATCATCACGACCGCGCCCAAGAGGCCCCAGCCCATGCCGGAGAAGGCGGTGTTCATGGTCTGGTACTGGCCGCGCAGGGTTACGCGCACCTTGGCCGGCTTGTCCTTCTCCAGGCTCTTGAGAACCTTCTGGACGTCGGCCGCCACGCCGCCCAGGTCGCGGCCCTGCGTGGCCGCATAGACGTTGACCATCGGCTGGATGTTGTACTGCGAGACCACGGCCGCCGTCGTGCCGCGGCTCAGCGCGCCCAGGCCGCCCAGCACCTGCGGCGCCTCGTTGGGAACGCGGCTGCCGGTGACCGGGATGGCGCCCAGCTTCTCGAAGCTGTCGATCAGGTATTCCGGCGTCTGGGCGACGATCGGGTAGGACACCCCGTTCTGCGGGTTCAGCCAGAACACCGGCGCGGTCTGGGCGCTGCCGGCCACGGCGCCGGCCAGGCTGGCGGTGACGTCGCGCTCGTCCAGGCCCAGGGCGTGGATACGGGTGCGGTCGGCGTCGAAGCGCAGCTGCGGCGAGGCCGTGGGCTGCTGGATCCGCACGTCGGCGATGCCCTCGACGCCGCGGATGGCCCGCAGGATCTTCTGGGCGTAGGCCTGGTTGGTCGCCGCATCCCCGCCGGCCACCTGGATGTCGATCGGCGCGGGGCTGCCGAAGTTCAGGATCTGGCTGGTGACGTCGGCCGGCAGGAACGAGAAGGTCGCGTTCGGGAAGGCCTTGGGCAGCTCCTGGCGCAGCGCCTTAACGTAGTCGTCGGTCGGCTTGTGGCCCTTCTTCAGGCTGATCAGAATGTCGCCGTCCATCGGGCCGATGGTGCCCGAGGCGTTGTAGGCGACGTTGATGCCGCTGGTGGACAGGCCGATGTTGTCGACCATGGTGTCGATCTCGGCGCTGGGGATGACCGTACGCACCTGGCGCTGGATGCGGTCGAACAGCGCCGCCGACTCCTCGATGCGATAGCCGGTGGGCGCGCGGACGTGCATGGCGATCGAGCCGGAGTCCACGGCCGGGAAGAAGTTGCGGCCCAGGAACGGAACCAGCGCCAGGCTCAGCACCGCGAACGCCAGGAAGCCGGCGACGAACTTGCCGCGCGCGCCCAGGGCGAAGCCCAGCAGGCCGGCATAGGCGTCGCGCACCTTGGCGAACACCCGCTCGAAGCCGCGCTGGAAGCGCACCAGGCGGTTCTTGGACGGCGCCTCCTGGTCGTGCGGCGCGTGCGGCTTCAGCAGGAAGGCCGCCATGGTCGGCACCAGGGTGCGCGACAGCAGGAACGAGGCGATCATCGCGAAGACCACCGACATCGCCATCGGCACGAACAGGAAGCCCGACACGCCCGGCAGGAAGAACATCGGCACGAAGACGATGCAGATGCAGAGCAGGGAGACGAAGGCCGGCGTGACGATCTGGGCCGCGCCGTCGAGGATCGCGGTCTTGACGTCCTTGCCGTGCTCCAGGTGCCAGTTGATGTTCTCGATGGTCACCGTGGCGTCGTCGACCAGGATGCCGACGGCCAGGGCGAGCCCCCCCAGGGTCATGACGTTCAGGGTCTGGCCGAAGGCGGCCAGGGCCGCCACCGCCGCCAGCACGGCCAGCGGGATCGACACGGCGATGATCACCGTCGAGCGCCAGCTGCCCAGGAACAGCAGGATCATCAGCGAGGTCAGGATGGCGGCCAGCGCGCCCTCGTGCACCACGCCCTCGACGGCGGCCTTCACGAAGGTCGACTGGTCGTTCAGCGGCGTGATCGACAGGTTGTCCGGCAGCTGGGCCTTCAGTTCGGGCAGCGCGCCCTTGATGCCGTCGACGATGGCGATGGTCGAGGTCGCGCCCGACTTCAGCACCGTCATCAGCACCGAGCGTTGGCCGTCCACGTGGACGACGTTCTGCTGCGGGGCCGAACCGTCGCGCACGTGGGCCACGTCGCCCAGGCGGATGGTCGCGCCGTTGACCGTGCGCACCGGCAGGGCGTTCAGCTCGTCGACCGAGCCGGGGGCGTTGTTGAGGCGCAGGCTGTACTGGAACTCGCCGATCTTGACGAAGCCGGCCGGCGTGATCTGGGTCTGGGCGGCGATGGCCGCGCCGACGTCGGTGGCCGACAGCCCCTTGGACAGCAGGGCCTGCGGATCGATGTCGACCTGGATCTGGCGGGTCTTGCCGCCGAACGGGAACGGCACGGCCGCGCCGGGCACCGTCACCAGCCGCGTGCGGATGAAGTTGACGCCGTAGTCGAACAGCTGCTGCTCGCTCATGCCCTGGCCCGACAGGGCCAGCTGCACGATCGGCACGGTCGAGGCGTTGTAGTTCAGCACCAGCGGCGGGGTGGTGCCGGTCGGCATCTGGCGCAGCAGGGTCTGCGAGACGGCGGTGATCTGGGCGTTGGCCAGGCGGATGTCGGCGCCGGGCTGGAAGTACACCTTCACCACCCCGATGCCCTGCAGCGAGGTGGCCTCGATGTGCTCGATGTCGTTGACCGTGGTGGTCAGGGCCCGCTGGTAGGGCGTCAGGATCCGGCCCGACATGTCCTCCGGCGACAGGCCGTTATAGGTGAAGGCCACCGCCACGACAGGGACGCGGATCTCCGGAAAGATGTCGGTCGGGGTGCGCAGGATCGCCAGCACGCCGACGATGAGGATCATCGCGGCCATGACGACGAAGGTGTAGGGACGCGCCAAGGCCGTCCGCACAAGCGAGATCATCGAAGCATCCGTCGTTCCGGAGAGGTTGCGACGGATGTAGCGGCGCCATCGGGTCGTCAGGCTGACGCCTGCCTGACAAGGCGGTCAGCAACGGTGGACAACCTGAGCCTTGGGCCGTTTCAGCCGCGCCCGCGTCTGGCCTCGATCAGGGCCGCGCGGTCGCGCACCGTCTGTCCCGCGGCCGGGCCGGCGGCGTAGGTGAAGGTCTCGCCGTCGATCGGGCGGCCGCTGACGGCGTCGACCACGATCGGCTCGGCCGCCCGGCCGGTGGTCCGGTCGACCAACTGCCCGGCGATCCCCTCATCGGCGAAGTGGCGGTTGCCGAAGGCCAGCAGCGCGGTCAGCACCGGGGCGAAGTCGCGGCCGCGCGCGGTCGGCACATACTCATGGCGCACCGGCCGCTCCTGATAGGGCCGCCGCTCGAGAAAGCCGGATTGTACTAGTCCGGCCAGGCGCTTGGCGAGGATGTTGGGGGCCACGCCGAGGCTCTTCTCGAACTCGTCGAAGCGGGTCAGCCCCTGCAGGGCGTCCCGCAGGATCATCAGGCTCCAGGTGTCGCCGACGCGTTCGAGCGTGCGGCCGACGGGGCACTGTCCGGGATCGAAGGCGCGCGTGGTCATGAGATCAAGATAGGCGGTCGATAGCAAAATGAAAGCCAGTCACTTGCAATTCGAAAGTCACTAGCCATCTGCAAGTCACCCCGCCGCGACGAGCGTGGCGGCCAGCATCCCGAGGGGATCCAGACATGAGCAACAAGCAGTTTTCCGGCGCGGCCCTGGTGACCGGCGCCTCGACCGGCATCGGCGCCACCTATGCCGACCGCCTGGCCCGCCGCGGCCACGACCTGGTGCTGGTCGCCCGCGACGCGGCGCGCCTGGCCGCCCTGGCCGAACGCCTGCGCAGCGAGACCGGCGTCAAGGTCGACGTGCTGCAGGCCGACCTGACCAACGCCGTCGACCTGGCCCGGGTCGAGGCCCGCCTGGCCGAAGACGCGAGCATCGACCTCCTGATCAACAACGCCGGCGCGGCCCTGGGCGGCGACTTCGTCGAGCAGGACGTCGACAAGGTCGACAACCTGATCCAGCTGAACGTGGTGTCGGTGACGCGCCTGGCCCACGCGGCCGCCGTCGCCTTCCAGGCCCGCGGGCGCGGCGCCATCGTCAACATCTCGTCGGTGGTGGGCCTGCTGCCCGAGTTCCGCTCGCCGGTCTACGGCGCGACCAAGGCCTATGTGACCTACTTCACCCAAGGCCTGCGCAGTCAGCTGCCCGAAACGGTGAAGCTGCAGGCGGTGCTGCCCGGCGCCACCCGCACCGAGATCTGGGACCGCTCCGGCGGCAGCGTCGACGCGCTGGACCCGTCCACGGTGATGGAGGTCGGCGACCTGGTCGACGCGGCCCTGGCGGGCTTCGACCTGGGCGAGCTGATCACCATCCCCTCGCTGCCCGAGGCGGCCGACTTCGCCGCCTATGACGCGGCCCGCCTGAACCTGGCGCCCAACCTGTCGCGCGACCGTCCCGCGCCCCGCTACGGCGTGGCCTGAAGCCCCCGTGTCGGCGGCGGCCAGACCACGGAACGAAAGCCGCCGCCGGCCGCTCCCCCTTGTGAAACCGGGAGGCGCAACATGGCCGTCATAGCCAATCTCGACGAGTTCATCCTGGAAGAGACCGAGCACGGTATCTTCCTGACGCTCACCGCCGACGACGACCAGACCATGCGCGTCAAGGTCACCCTCGACGACCTCGAAGAGATCATGGAGGTCATCGACGAGGTGTTCGGCGTCGAGGTCGAGGCGGCCAACGACGAGGCGGAGTGATCTTTCCAATCCTTCTCCCCTTGCGGGAGAAGGTGTCGACGAAGTCGACGGATGAGGGGTCGCATGTACGAGAACGCCGCGACGGCTGATCGGCTGTCGCGGCGTCTTGTTTTGAGAGACCCCTCACCCGACCTCCCTCCGGGAGGCCACCCTCCCCCTTCGGGGAGAGGATCTCTACCCGACCTCCACCGTCAGGTGGCGCAGCTCGTGCACCGGCAGGAGCCGCTCGCGCACGGCCTGGGCCGGCAGGCCCGCTACCCACAGCGTGAGGCGGGCGAGCCCCTCCAGATCCTCCCGGAGGTGGCCCGAAGGGCCTGAGGGCGCCAGCGCCGGCGCCAGGCCCCCCCTCAGTCGCGGAGTTTATCCTCGGGCCGGCCTTTGGCCGGACCCGAGGGCGACAGCTCCCGCCCCCAGGAACCTCCCCCTGTGGGGGAGGCGGCCGAAGGCCGGTGGGGGGAAGTTCTCAGCTTGCGGGGCGCTGGCCGTCTTCCTCCAACTCCCCCCACCGATCGCTGCGCGATCGCCTCCCCCACAGGGGGAGGTTCCCGGTTATGGGGATAGAGCCCGGTCTATCCCCGGCGTTGGCCGAAAAGAGTTCCACGAACTCAACGCTCTACAACTTTCTCATCCTATTCAATCAGACGCGCTCAAACCGGCTGCATAATCAAAGCCGTCCCCGCCATGGGGAGGGCTCTTGGTACCGGCCCAAGCGTGGCGAGGACCGCATCGAGCGGGGCCGCAAGAAGGTCTCGGGAAGGCGGGACAGGGTCTGTTCGTGGATAGATCTCCGGGGCCCTGCGAACCCTTCC